>DATLQY010000020.1:0-3526 GCA_035534975.1 Pirellulales bacterium | reverse complement strand
GATCTTTTCCGCTTCGGGAGTCACGAGCAGCTCGCTGACCACGATCGGCGGGCGAGTGAGACCGCGGGCTTTCATGATGAACCTGGTCTGGGTGCCTTTACCGGCGCCGGGGGCCCCGCCCAGAAGGATGATCTCCTTGGGGAACGTCAGGTTTTGGTGGCCGACTTCTTCCTCGAGGTTTTCCCAAACCGTGTTGAAAATGACCTGGGCGTCCTTGATTTCCAGGTCCAGAGGAGGCCGGTCTTGTGTCACAGGCAATCGCATGGGTCGTAGCCTATCGAGTTAGAGCAGCGCCTGGTGCCGAGGGCATGGCCGTCCGCCCCAAGTGAGCCAGCTTATGGCAGGCGCGAGTGGTTGTCCACCACCGGCAGGATGATGTGCGACGGATGTTCCGCGTCGTGCAGAACACGCTGCCTGGCCGTGACCGGCTCCGTGGCCAGGCCGACGTTGTCTTCGCCCGTGTTGAGGTTGGGAAGGAAGTAGGGGAAGAAGCTGCTCGATATCTCCACCCGAATACGGTGCCCGGCGTCGAAGCGGTTGGCCGTTCCGCGCCAGAATTCGATCGTGTACTCGTAGGCTTCCTCCGGCTCGATCCGGCTGAACCGCGCTGGATTGTACGCGCCGCCGCGCTCGGGGTCGCGAAAGCGGGCCCGCAAAACGCCGTCGCAAAGCAGGGCCGTCGCGCCGTCGGGCGAGACGTCGACCAGACGCACCATCCAATCGGTGTCGCGCGCCGAGGTCATCGCGAAGAGGCGGGCGGTGATCGGGCCGATCACTTCCAGCGGCTTCTCCAGCGGCGCCGTGGTGTAAACCAGCACGTCGTCGCGGGCCGCCGCCTCGCGCGTGTCGACCGCGCCGTCTTCGGTGTGCCCTCCTTTGTACGGCGACGGCGTCGGGTTCCGCGGGTCGTACGTGTACGCGTCGGCCGGCTCGGCGGCCGACGGCGTCGTATCCAACGTACCGTCGCCCGTGAGCGTGCTCGCATTGCCGCCGCTGTGCAGGTAGAAACTCGTCCATTGGGTCTGTGGCAGCGGCCAATCGTGCTCAACCCGCCAGCGGTTTTCGCCCATCACGAACAGGTAAACGGGCGGTTCGTCGGCAAACCCGTTCGCACGGCCTTTGAGATGGTAGTCGAAGAAGCGGCAGACATACCCGTCCCAATCGACGACCGCGTCCGCGCCGTAATCGACCGCGCCGACCTTGCGCGTGTTGAATCCATGTTGCCAGGGGCCGATCACCAGCCTGGGGTGGCGGGCTTCGGGAGTAGCCCCGTGCCGGCGCATGCCCAGGTAATTCATCGGCGAGCCGGGATGGTTGGCGTCGAACCACCCAGTCACGTTCAGCGTCGGCACCGTCACTTTCGCGTACTGCTCGTCGTTCTGGTACGAGATCGCCTTCCAGTAATCGTCAGTCGAACGGTTTTGCTTGATCCACTTCTCGAACCATTCGCCGTCGGCCGCCCCGCGGCGCTCGTTCAGCGTCAGGTACGGGTAGATCAGGTAATCGCGGTAACGCGAGTTGGCGAAGCCGCCGTAAGGACCGTCGGCCACGACCTGGCCCGTCCGACCGGACATGGCGCTCGCCCAATCAATGGCCCACGCGACCAGCGCGCCGTTCTGGTACGGGCCGTTGAACAAACCGTCTGGCGGGGCGACCTCGGGAACCATCGCCTTCAGCGACGGCGGCGCGGTCACGGCGGTCCACCACTGTGTCCAGCCCAGGTACGACCCGCCGTACGTGCCGACCTTGCCGTCGCACCAGGGCTGTCCGGCCAACCACTCGACCAGGTCATAGCCGTCGGTCTTCAGCAACGGGTTGAACGGGTCCCATTCGCCGCCGGAATCGAAGCGGCCGCGGCAATCGGCCAGCACCACCGCGTAGCCCCTCCGCGCGAACCAGCGGGCCCGATTCATCAACCCCAGTGCGTTGTTGTTGTACGGCGTCTGCACCAAGAGGGCCGGGAACTTTCCCTCCGCCCGCGGCCGATACCAATCGACACTCAACCGCACTCCATCCCGCGCGGTTACCGTGACGCCCCGCGACTCTTGCACGGTAAACTGCTCCGTGGAATACCGGCCAGGATCGGGCTTTTCGGCAACGGCGGGCGAATCGCTCGCTTCAGCCGGCTCCGATCGCAGGCCGACGCTGTTCACTGCCACCACTCGGTACACGTGTCGATCGCTTGTTTTTGCCGTCCGATCGACGAAACGCATCTCGGCCAGGGGCTTTTCTGGCGTGTCGTGGTACGACATCGCTTGGAACAAGGGCCGGCCAAACCGACCCAAGGGCTCTTGCGGCACCTGACCAATAGCTTCTCCGTCGCGCTCGACGACGAATGCCCGCAAGCCGCTCTCGAAATCGGCCGTCGCATCCCAGGTGATTTCGGGGGCCCGATCGGGCGAAAGTACGACACGCACATCGGCGGGCGAGGGGGGCGGCGTGGTGTCGCCGACAGCCCCGGTCTTGACGTATTCCTCCCAAGCGTGCGCGACCCGTTCATTGGGGAGCCAAATGGCTTCGTCTACCCAGCCCTGGTACGACGCGGCCTCGTCCGCTCGCTCGCCCAAAACGGACGCGAACCAGGATTGTCGCGCATCCATGGGCTTGAGACTTTGGTCCGCGCCGCCTGGTTCGGGCAAGCGCGCGGCCAGGCAGGCATCGAAAAACGGGATCGCCAGGTAACGCGAGTCGCCGCACTCATGGGCCGTGCGAGGGTCGGGAGCGAAACCGACAGGCGCACCCTTCGCTCGGTAGGCCTTGAACATCGCCATGGCGCCGGTCCACGCGCCGTCGAAACGCGGGTCGCCGCGTTCCTTGCCGCCTGGGTTACACATCATCGGAATTTGGTAGGCGGCGTCCGGGATGTCGGGCTTGGGGATTTCGCCCTTTTCCCAGGCGGCGAAGGCCGTGCCGGAGCGGAACCAGATGGCGACGATCCGTTCGGGGTAAATCGTTTGCATGAGACTTGCCCAGAAGGCGCCGCCGGAATGTCCCCACAAACACCAGGGCACCGTGTCGAGCTCCGCGTGCTGCGACTTCGCGGCCAATTCGCCCAGGGCCCTCAGGAAAGTCTTGTGAGAACCGTTACGCGGGTCGCACCATAGACGGCAGTTCTGCTTGTCTTCTTGCTGGTACGACGGCCCCATGAGCGCACAATTCCACTTTTGCGCAAGCGCTTGCCAGTGGAGATCGTAAGCAGCCGTGGCTCCCCCTTGGCATGCGCCCGAGCCGCAGCCGTGCTGATGCACGATGACGCCGCGGAGCGGGTTGCGGCCGTCGGGGAACCAGATCGTGTAGGTCACTCCCAAATGCAGTTGGCCGGGTTCACTCGATGGCGGATAGCTGACTTCGAAGTAGCGACCGCCGGCCAACATAGAGCTCGAGCGCGCAAAGACCAGGAGAAGGGCGAAGGCGATCGGGGGGATTAGTTTCATTGGAGTTTCACTTCAATGGGTGCCGCTCATGCTCGGATTATACACCGCGAGCGTCTGTCGCAATTCCCGAATCGAATCGCTCGCCGCGTGCA
>DATLQY010000019.1:0-4274 GCA_035534975.1 Pirellulales bacterium | reverse complement strand
TCATTGCCCTTGCATGGTTGCAACCGCAGCCGCGGCGCGCAGGCCGGCGCGGCGATGCTGATCCATCTCCCGGATGCTCGCCGCTTGGTGTGTTGAACCCCGATGGCGCGCTGCGTATCGGTCGTGGGCTGCCCGTGCATCTCTCCGCCGGTCCATCCGAACGAGCGAAATATCGCCGTAATCAGGTCCCTTTGACCACATTGTGGCACCTGGATTCTACGCCAGATCGGCCCTTCGATTCCGCGTAATTCAACGTAGTACTGATAGACCGTGAATAGGTAACTCGAACATTCCATACTCCGCCATCCTTTCGTCAATCGCGTTGCGCCGTTTGAGCGTCCGATTCCGCCTTCAGCGATCCAGGATCGCCACCGTGCGGCAGGGAAGGCCGTCGAGCATTCCGCAGCCGGTGAAATACCACATTTCGATAGAGTCGACCGACCAGACGGTCCAATAGGTCTCGGGCCTCGCTCGACTCGGCCTGGTTCGCCGCCATGATCAGGTTTCGCGCGGTGTTCACCGCCTCAGGCAGATACAGCCAGACCGCCTCCCGCCAGGACGTCGTCATCATCCGGTCGCGCTCATCGTCATCGACAGGGGCAAAATCCCAGAACAACTGCCACTCTTCGTCAGTCAGCGAAATACGGATCAGGGGTTCCCAATCGTCGTCGGGCCGTTTGGAGCGGGCCAGCCGCTGCAAGTTGTCGTTGATTGCGTCGAGCTCGATCACCGCCGGATCGTGGGGCGTCCAGGCTAGATGGCGATCCATGCTCCACTGATCCGGGACATTCCACGCCTTTAGCCACTGACGGAACGCGCCAGGCCCCATTTCCGCATTGGGCGGCCCGGCTCGCTCCCCTTCGACGCAATAGGGGTACAATCCATCGAATGATGATAGAATCCAGCCTTCGAACTCCACCTGGAAGCGCCACCTTTCCCCTTGGCACAGGTCACCATGGCACAGGTCACCATGGCACAGCTCGCCGTAGCCTGCCTGGTACCAAAGCCGAAAGTCACTTCCGTCCAAGGGGAGAATCTTGCTAAGCCACGCTTCGGGTGGCTGGTGCCGGCACCGCTCGCCTGCGCGATCCCATTCCGGCTCGCGCCGGATGAACTCGAACGGCTCGCCGACAGGCAAGCCGAACGTGACTTGAATCGCATCGTGGAGCCCATCGAGCGTGCAGTCAGCCACGCGCAGCCGCCGCCAGATCGTGGGCCTGAACCCGCGCAGTCGCACCAGGAATTGGTACACGGTGAATCTCGATTTCAATCGCTGGGACATGGCAGTTGTCACTTGTCATTGGTCAGTAGTCAGTGGTCAGGAGTCGGAGAAAGGCGATAGGCGTTAGCTGAGTTTGGGCTTTGGACTTGGGTGCGAGATTTTTCCGACATCTTTTCGCGCCTCATCTCCTCACCTCATTAACTCCTCACCCCGTCACCGGGTCTCCGCGTCTCCCCTCATCCCCTCATCCCGACATCCCGACATCTCGCCTCCACTGCCGCGAACTGCGGCAGTTGCTCGGCCCGACTTGTCTTGAGACGCTCCTGGTGCTCGACGGCGCACCGATAGAACCGGCCCGCCAATCGCTCCAACCGCCGGCGCGGTTTACCCGGATCGACCCGGTTCGCGGCCAGGGCCAGGCTGCGTGCGGCCGCGCCGGCATCGGGCCCGTAAACGCGCAGCACGGACGATGGCTGGCGGTCCCTAAGCCAAGGGAAGGCCAGCCCGTGGACCCTCGCGTGCTCGAAGAACAATTCCCGCTCGGCCGCTGACACGCGCACGCGAAATGCTCGCTCGTCCTCGTCAATGGGGTTTTGTCGTTTGCACAAGCGGCGCAACTCGGAATTGACCTCCTCTAGATCGAATGTTGCCCGGTCGCCGCTGCCACCGCCGCCTACCGCCACTGCGCGATGGTGATGGTCGGGCTGCGCCGCCGCGGCCAAGCCGGTGCGAAACTCCCGCGGCCGAATTCCGTCGTCAGGAACCCCGGCCCTTTCGCCCGCCAGGCACAGCGGGTACGACGCCCCCACGGTCGAAGTCGCGCATCCCTGGAAGATGATCTCGAACCGCCAGGGGTCGTCACGGCCCAGTTCGCACCGCAGACGCAGCTCCGCATCGTCCTCAGCCAACACCTGGCTAAGCCAGAGAAACGGCCAATCGTAAGCGTCGAGCCCATCGAGCGAAGGGCATGGCGATTCAAGCGCCGTGCAGCGCAGCGCACGCTCGCTGCGCCAGCCCAACGAGACCAAGAGCGATTGGAAGAGATTGTCCAGCAGGCAGTCGGCCACGCAAATCACGCGCCAAATCGCGGGCTCGAAGCCGTGCAGGCGGACGTAGAACCTGAAAACCGTGAACCGTGGTGGTCGGCGTCGTGACATCGCATGTTCCCTCTCGGTGTACACCTCAATGACCTTGCGCCGTCATGGGAACTCAAGCGTCCGCGAGGAACGGCCGAGTCGAAATTTCCGCCTTCGGCGGACTGCGTTCCACGATCGCGGAATCACTTGGTCGCAAGAGTTACTCGCTGCCGGTTGCCTTCTCGAAAAACATCGCCCTCTATATTAGAAGCGCCGTTGGAGCCACAGCTTCGCGGTGAAAATCCCAAAAAAACATTGCGCGACAATTCGAGACGCTTGCCCGCCCGCGGCGCACCGCGTAGATTTCGCTATGGCGCGTGCCACGCATCGCCTTTTGTTCTCCTTGCTAGCAAAGAAGTGCATGAATGGCCCACGACAGTGCGCGCATTACCACGAACACCGCCCGGCTCCGCGTGCTGCTGACCTTGGGCACGCGCCCGGAGGCCATCAAGATGGCTCCCGTCATTCTGGAATGCCGCAAGCGATCTGAGGCCATCGAGCCGATCGTCTGCTTCACCGGCCAGCACCGCGAGATGCTGCGGCAAGTGACCGATTATTTTGGCATCGAAGCCGATGTGGACCTTGACCTGATGACCCCCGGCCAAACGCCGGCCACGTTCGCCGCCCGCTGCCTGACCGGCCTCGATGAGGTACTGGGGCGGTATCAACCCGATTGCGTTGTGGCCCAAGGCGATACCACGAGCGTGATGGCCGCAGGGCTCGCCGCGTTCTACCGGCGAGTTAACTTTGTTCATGTAGAGGCCGGTCTGCGGACGGGCAATTTGCAGGCACCCTGGCCCGAGGAGCTCAACCGACGCATTGCAAGCCTCGTGACCACGCTCCACTGCGCGCCG
The DNA here is from genome assembly GCA_035534975.1 of Pirellulales bacterium. Lineage (GTDB taxonomy): Bacteria > Planctomycetota > Planctomycetia > Pirellulales > JAICIG01 > DATKSN01. The sequence continues at coordinate 1,062 of DATLQY010000019.1, read as the reverse complement.
ACGCGTCGGGCCGCCGACAATCTATTGGCCGAGGGAGTATCCGCCAAGGCGATCCATGTGACGGGCAATACGGTGATCGATGCTTTACTCGCCACGGTTGAGCGCGAGCGTGGCAACGCCGACCATTGGCAAGCGGCTTACCCAATGCTTGCCGGTCGCCGCTTGGTGCTGATCACCGGCCACCGCAGGGAGAATTTCGGCGATGGCCTGAGACGAATCTGCGAGGCGATCGCGCAAATGGCTCTTGAGCTTCGCGACGTCGCATTCGTTTACCCGGTCCACATGAACCCGCATGTCTGCGGGCCTGTCCACGCGGCCTTGTCGGGTTTTTCCAACGTGTACCTGGTGCCGCCGGCGCCGTACCCAGGATTTGTGTGGCTGATGGATCGCTCGACGTTGATTCTGACCGATTCGGGCGGCGTACAGGAAGAAGCGCCCTCGTTGGGCAAGCCCGTGCTCGTGATGCGCGACACGACCGAGCGACCGGAGGCTGTCGAGGCCGGCGCGGCGCAACTCGTCGGCACGTCAGTCGAGGCGATCGTGGCGGCCGTCGTCAAGCTGTTGAGCGACCCGGCGGAATATGCGCGCCGGCAGGCCGTCGTGAACCCATTTGGCGATGGACTCGCGGCGGCGAGAATCATCGATCTCTTGATCCGTCTCCCAAATTTCGCGCGGGACCACGCTGCTCGCGATTAGTTGGTCGCGGGCGAACGAAGCGCGGGCGCGTCCCGATCATCCGGATTTTAGTTGACTTGGCGCCGGAATCCACGACAATGACGACTGCATTTCGTTTGTCAACGGGAGAAAGCTCAGGCGGAATGGATTCGGGTCCACCTTGGTGGTCGCCTTCTCGGCCTCTCATTTCCTGGGTCGCGGGCAATCCCCCTGACTTGTACCCCTCCCCGCTCGCAGCGCCGCGATTGCCGCTGCGCGACAAATCCTCATCTCAAAGGCACGCACCATGCGCACATTGCGAATTCGCGAAAAGTGCCCCCGGGGCGAATGCACCTAGGCGTCGAAGGAGTTTGTTGGTAGCACCTTCACCCAGGCGCACCGCCCCGT
>DATLQY010000018.1:0-3931 GCA_035534975.1 Pirellulales bacterium | reverse complement strand
TTGCCCGGCCGCTGCCGAAGGCAGCGGCCGGGCAATGGGGCGGGCGGTATTGGTGCTGGTCGTTTGTAGCTGCCAACGTGAACCTCCATCGGGCAAGCCGATGGCATCCTTTCAAGCCGCCCGGCGGTGGCGGAAACATTGCGAGCGGAACAATTCTGAAATGATCTCTGAGCCGTTCTCGTCGTCAAAAACCGCCGATTTTGCGCACCTCAGTCCCACCCAATTGCGAATCGCGAAAATGTCTTATTCGCGGCCATCAGTCAACCGCCGGCAGACGATCGCCGTGACGGCGCCCCTGATTCGCGTGAGGAACAGCGTGGCCATCTGGTCGCCCGGAACACGGAGCTGTTGACGCACCTGTTCAGGGTCGTGCGGAACGCCGCGTCTCTTGACCTCTAATCGGCCAATGCCTCGTTGGCGCAACATCGACTTGAGCCGCTTCAGGTCGAAGGGCAGCATGTCGATGACTTCGAACCACGCGAGGGCCAGATCGGCCTCAGCGCAGTCGCCGGTCAGATAAGCGGTTCCTGGCGCAACGGCAGCCAGTTCATGTTCAGCAGCCAGCGACGCGGTCAGGCCCGCCGCCAGCACGGCGGAGTCCGGCTCGGCCAGGAAGCAACCCAGGCGATTGGCCACCGGCAAGGTTACGGTCGGATCGCCCACGAACGTGCGTACATTGTACGACGGCCCCGACCGTTCGAGATCGAGCCTGCCTCTTACCTCCTGCCTTCCGCCTTCCGTCGTCGCGACCACCGTTGCTCGCCGGCAACCGGGCACCAGCGCAAGCGGCCCGAACCAGGCGACCAACTGGCGGCACTCGCCGTCGCGGCTGATCCATTCGAGTTCCGCCTCCGCGGTCCAGTGCTGGGGCAACTCGGCCGCCGGCGCAAGTTTGATCGCGGCGGCCGGGCATGCCGCCAGTAATCGCTCGAGCACCCCCACGCCTGGCGACTGCAATTCAACGCGCGTCGTGCGTTTGCCCATCGCGCGGCGGTCCGGGTCGATGTGCCAGGCGGCGGCGCCAGCCAGCGCCGCGCGGGCCGCGTCGCGAACCTGGATGCCGGCGGAAGGCAATCCTGAGACGCCCCCCAGGACCGCCGCCAGGTTGACTTCGGCCAGGAGCGCGGCGATCGGGTCGCGGTCGATTCCGGTGGCGGGGCAGCGACGGGCCAACGCCAACAGGTCGCCGCCGATGCCGCAGCAAAGGTCGACCAGGGGCTGGCCTGGCGGAAAACGGGATGCCTTATAATCGGCAACCCACTCGTCGGTGGCCTGGGCCAGTGCGAGCGGCGTGAAGAACATCCGCCCGGCGACCGCGAACTTCTGCCTCGCGCGCACGCGCAGTGTGGTTTGTTCCAGCACCAGGTGAGTTCGCGCGGCCGAGAGGTGCCGTCGCAAGGCCGCGGTTTGCGATACCAACGTGCCGTCATGGACCGCTGCCCGTTCGAGCCATTCCGCCGCCGCCGGGCTGACCAGCCATTGATAATCGTCCAAGGTCGCAAGTGCGTTCGACGATTGGGATTCTCCGGTTTCCATAGCCACTGTAGACTCCCCGCTTTGGGTGCGAAACGTCAGGTCTTCCCAAAACGCCAGGCATCGCGATTCTAACACGACGCCTTCCGGTTTGACATCACCGACAACATGGTGTTCAGTAACGGACATACGGGCGACACGAGAGTGATGCACGATCTGTCTTTCCTGTTCCGTTACGAGCGGCGTTATGGGCAGCCGCACAAGAATTACTTCCCCGTCAATTCCGACGGGCGGTGGGGGTTCCTGAAGAAACTGCTGCCATCCGCTCCCAACTGAAATGGCCCAGTCCGACGATCTGCTGCCGCTGTATCTGCACCTGGCGCGCGCCAGCCAACGGCGGAACCGGCCTTGGGTGCGTGACAAGCTGCTGGTCCTGTCGGGCGCGGCGGCGGCTGAACGGGGCCTCGACATGGTCGCCTCCTTTTGCCGTCGAACGATTCTGGCCAACAATCCGCGGCACCTTGTCGGTCACCATCCCACGATGGCCGCGGCCATGGAGGACGAGCGCTTTCAAGGTCATCTTGCGCAACTGCGGCGCCGGTATACACGCGAGCGCGCCGAACACATGCTCGGCTCGCTGGGAATCGACCTGGCCCGCGAACGCGATGCCTACTTTACGTTGCACGAGTACGCCGCTGCGCTGTTGGGCACCACGCCCGCCGAGCTCGAAGCGCTGTTTGGCGATGTGGACGAAGCCGGCGAAGGCACGAGCCCGCCGTCGGGCGCCCAGCGGTCGACGGCCGGTTCCCACGCGGAGCACCAAAACGAGCAGGAACCCTCTCAACCACCTCACGGTGACGGCATCGCGGCACACGCGCAGGCCCGGCGCGCCGTGCGCTACGTGTTGATCGTGCTGGGCGTCATCGCCGTCGCGCTGGTGTCGCTGGCCGCCGCGCTACTGAGATTCGCCCGTTGACGCGCGTATCGTCGTCTTTCGCTGGAGCGAAAGTACGCCCTTTCGCGGAGAGTTTGTGAATTCTTCGGAGCGAAAGGCGACGACGCGGGCCCAACTTGAACGAGTTTTCGGATAGCTACCAAGCGGCCGACCTCGGAACCGCCAAGGGCAATTCTCAAACGTCCTCGTCCGGCTTGACCGCCGTCGTTGCCCCTTCGCCGTCGACCGATTTCGCCGACTTCCGCCGCGGGCGGCGCTTGCGGACGCGGCGTTTTTCGCCGTTCTCTTTTTCGCCGTCGCCGGCCGACACCTCCGCTCCGAAGCGCGCCACGATGTGCGTGCGGTTGGCCCCGTCGCGATCGAGCTCCACCAGGCCGCGGCGGGCGGCGTCTTCCAACAGGCGACTGAAGCTCTTGTAACCGTAGGCCGCCTCGTTGAACGAGGGACGCTTCCGTTTCATGGTTTCCTTGACCAGCGACGACCAGAGCGTGTCGCGGTTCTCGCGCCGCAGGGCCTCGAGCGATTCCAAGAGCAGGCTGAACAGGTCCTTTTCGCGTTCGTCGGCGCCTTGCAATTCGGCCGACACGCTGGTCGACTTGAGGTCTTCGTAGTAGATGAACTCGTGGCAGTTGTCTCGCAACAGGTCCGAGGTCGAGTCACGCATTCCCAGGCCGATCACCTGCTTGCCGTTCTCCTTGAGTTTCGAGACCAAGGGCGAAAAGTCGCTGTCGCCCGAAAGGATCACGAAGGTGTTGATGTGTTCCTTCGAATAGCAGAGGTCCATCGCGTCGACGCAGAGCCGCATGTCGGCCGAATTCTTTCCGGTCATGCTCCGGCGGGGAATCTCGATTAGTTCGATGGCGGCTTCGTGCAACGCGGCGGCATAGGTCCCGAAGCGGTGCCAGTCGGCGTAAGCCCGCTTGACCACGATCCCCCCTTTTTCCACCAGCCTTGCCAGCACGCGGCGGATGTCGAACTTCGCGTCACGGTCCTTCAATCCCAGCGCCAGGTTCTCGAAATCGATGAACACCGCCAGGATCTGTCGCTCGTCGCTCATGTTTTGTCTCGAAATGGGGAGCACAAACGCCGCCGGGAAGGCAGTTTACCCTTACGCGAAAAGGTGCGATACCCCGCGGGGTCTGAATGGTTGGGGGATGGACCACAGTCCTTTCAAAGCTCAGGGGCTCAAAACGAGTTCAGAACTCAGCTTCGGCTCCGCGCCGAAGTCCTGAACCCTGAACCCCGACCTCTGCACGCTCGACCCGGGCCGCTGAACCCGGGCCATTGAACCCTGAAACCTGGACACTTTCGCTGAGCCCACGCGTGGCGCAATGCGGAAAGTTCGGAATTCCTCCTTGCGGGCGTGGTTGCCCATTTTTTCGCGGGGTTTGCCGGCATTTTCCTAAGTCGTTAATGTCACAATATTTACGGGAAAAAAACCAATCTTGACGCGACTTGTCAGATGGATATAATTCCGCGCGTGGCAAATTCGGCAAGCCTGGC
>DATLQY010000017.1:0-14956 GCA_035534975.1 Pirellulales bacterium | reverse complement strand
GAGGCCGACACCTGCGAGATCTACACCGACGTCGACGGCGTCTACACCACCGACCCGCGCGTGCTGCCCGAGGCGCGGATGGTCAATCGCGTGAGCTACGACGAGATGCTCGAGCTGGCCAGCCTGGGGGCGGGCGTGATGCACAGCCGGTCGATCGAGTTCGCCAAGAAGTTCGCGGTGCCGATCCACGTGCGGAGCAGCTTCGCCGACGTGCCCGGCACCATGATCGTGGCCGGACCCGAAGCGCCGGGGCAGGCGGTGAGCGGGGCCACGCTGGTCAAGAACGAAGCCCGCGTCACGATCCTGGGCGTCCCCGACAGGCCGGGCACGAGCTTGACGATCTTCTCCAGGATCGCGGCCAAGAACATTTCGGTCGACATGATCGTGCAGAACGTCGGTAGCGACGCCAAGGCCGACATCTCGTTCACCGTGCTGCGCGACGACCTCGCGCACACGCTCAAGGCCGTGGCCGAGGCGGCCGACGAGCTGGGGGCCGAAGGAGTGACGCACGACGAGAACGTGTCGAAGGTGTCGGTGGTGGGCCTTGGCATGGCCGAGCAGACGGGCGTCGCGCAGAAGATGTTCCGCGCCTTGGCCGACGCCAACGTGAACATCCAGATGATCACCACCAGCGAAATCAAGATCTCGGTGCTGGTGGCGCGCGACCAGGGTCAGGTCGCGCTAAGGACCGTGCATCGCGTGTTTCAATTGGACAAGGAGCCGCCCGGCGCCACGAAGGGAAGCGCGGCCGACGGGCACGCGCGCGGCGGCGACGCGACTGCGGTGGTCGCGCGATTGCAGGGGATGGAAGACCTGACGATCACCGACATCAAGCTCGATGAGACTCAGGCCCGCGTCACGATTTCGAACGTTCCCGACACGCCGGGCCTGGCGGCGCGGATCTTCGAACGGATCGCCATCGGGGCGATCTTCGTCGACATGATCGTCCAAAGCTTTGGCCGGGAGGGACATGCCAACTTGAGCTTCACCGTGCCGCAGGCCGCCTTGGACAAGGCGGTGCAGGTCTGCCGTGAGTTGGCCGGCGCGCTCGACTGCGGCCCGGTCACCAGTTCGCCGCGGGTAGCCAAGCTCTCGGTATCGGGAATCGGCATGCGCAGTCACACGGGCGTGGCGATCCGCATGTTTCGTTCGCTGGCCGACGCGGGAATCAACGTCGAGATGATCAACACCAGCGAGGTGCGGGTGAACGTCGTCGTCGAAGGCGCCGTCGGCCGCGAGGGGCTGAAGTGCTTGCAGCAGGCCTTCGCCGACGCGCAGCGGTGAGGCCATTGACATCCTGAAGGAATCTGGATACGATCACGGCGATGAAATACTGGATTCTCACGTTCTGCCTGGCCTTGGCGGCCGCGGTGGCATCCACCAAGGCCACCGAGGCGGCCTGACGCACCGCGGGTTGCGGCGCTAGTTTGAGCGCCGGTTACCGGGCGGCGTACAGTGCGTACCTCGCACAACTCCAGTACGAAGAACAGGCCCGCCAAAATGAAGAACGGGCACGCCAGGAACGACGGCGGTTGAATGAAAGCCGCCGTGCTGAAAAGCGCAGCAAGACAGCGAGTCGCGCATCCGTGGCCGCGTCCAATCGCTCACGTCCGCGCGAACGGCTTTCGCCGGAGGAATTCGACGCTCAACAGGGGAGCCTCCATTGGCCCGAAGTGCTGCAAGCGTCGGAGTTCGAAGACCTGCGCGATCGTCTCGACGGACTATTCGCCCAGCGGGCACGGCGCCCCGATGAATTCGGCCTCGGCTCCGAAAATTCGCAGCTCATTGAAGAGACGACGAGCGAATATCGAAAGAGGCTCAAGTCCAACATCCGCGCGTTGCCTTCCAACCAGTTCATCGCCGGCGACAAGTTCCTGAAGCGTATCGCCAACGAGGCGCGCTTCGATGCGGCCGAGGAGCTCGTGGTCACGAGCGAGAGCACGCGCTAAAGCCACTTGCGGTGCGGCAACATTCGTCGACCCCAACAGGGTCACATTCCACAGCCTAGGGCGCAGCTCTAGGAATGTGACCGTCCCGAACAAATCACCCCAACGGGGTGACACCTGCCGCCGGTGCGTACGACCCCGCTGGTCACGCCCTGTTGGGGCTTTCAATGGTTGTTTGCGGCATGGTTCGAGGCATTCGTCGCCGCGGGGTTCACGGCGGATTTGAGTAATCCAGCCCAGAAGCGTCACGCGTCGAGCCCGAGTTGTTCCAGCGACGCCGCCGATAACAGCGCGCGCCCCAACTCCGTCAGCCGTTCGGCCGGCCAACTCGCCAAGCGCGCTTGGGCCGCCGGCGATAACGGACCGAACCGGCTTTCGAGTAGCTCGCCCAGCAGCTTCCGCTGCCCTATCTCAACGCCCTTCAGTTCCCCGCGTTGCTCCCCCCTCTGCTCCACATGATCCAAAAGACCCATGCCCATGGCTTGCACTCCTGAATCGGGATGATTCCGTAAAAACGCCGCGAGTTCTTCTCGCTGGGCGTCGTCCTCCAGCGGCAAATATGCGCTGACGCACTCGCACAACAACGTCTTGCGGTAGTCGTTTTCGGGACAATGCACCAACCGCTCGAGCGCCTCGCCCGCTAATGCTATTCTCCGCTCTTTGCTCACTCGCATCAAGGCCGCCAGCGCAACGCCCAGCCAAATATCTTGCCGCACGTATTTTTCCCCATCCAGGGCCGGTAGCCCGACGTAGGGGTAGTTGAAACGCACGAGTTGGTGCTCCCAGAAGTACTCCTCGTAAGCGTCCCAACCGATTCCGTCGAGGCCGACGCGGAGGTAGAGCCCAATCGGCAGGACGGGCAAGTCGTACCGGCGACGCAGCGGCTCGTAGTACTCGAACATGCGCCGCCGCAGCGGCGCAACCTTGTCGGCGGCTTCCACCTCGACGTGGACCAACGCCAACCAACTCTGCGCCGACCGGCCATCGGGGCCCGGCACCGCTTGAAGCGTGGGCAGCTTGGCGACCACGTCGACGAAACGGCTCTCGCCCTGCAGCGCGTCGCTGAGGATCTCCTTGTCGAGCCATTCAATTTGCCCAAAGTCGAAGCGGGCGGCCCAAGTCGGGAAGAACAGCCAAAAGAACTCGGCAAAAAACTCTTGCAGAAGTCTCTTGAAACGAGGATCGTGCATCGCGGTACTCCCATCGCAAAGAATGCCGGGCCATTCTACCGCGGTTTGGCCCGGGTTGAAGCTCCTGCGGACGCTGGACGGATTGACTCGATTCCGGCCAAGAGCCAAGCAAGCGGCTTCAGGACAGTCCTCTATTGCTTGCCGGAACAAGGTGTCGCCCCCAGGGACGGTCGATCGTGACGAACCCTTGCATCCTGTGTCCGGTTTCGACGAAGATGAATGACCTGTGCCGAGGGATGCAGGCGTTTCGGTCGCTGCCGGACTGCCGGACTGGCAGGTTCGGCGCCGGCACCACAATTCCGGTTCGGCTGGTCGGTTTTTTTCCCGCGCGCGGGATGGTTTCCTGTCTTAGGGTATAGGGTTGATGATCGCTCACGACGGACTTTCCCAACTGGTTCGACGCGCTCAATCATCCGACCCGGCGGCGGTGGCCGAGTTGCTCGCGCGCCTCCGGCCCGACTTGGCTCGCTTCGCGGAGCATTTCGGCGACGTATCGACTGGGGACGAAAGCGCTTCGGACCTGGCGCAAGAGGCGGCGCTGCGTTTGTGGGAGAAGCTGGGGCAGTTTGAAGGGGGTAACAACGACGAACGGACGGCGGCCATGTTGCACGATTGGCTCGAAAAACTCGTTCGGCGGCTGGCAACCAACCGCCGCGAAGCGCGGCACGCCGCCAAACGGCGGCCTGAGCGGCCGGTGTTTTCGTTCGGAGCGCCTGCGGGAACCGATTCACGGCCGAAGCACCTCGGCTTGGAACCGGCGGAAGGCGGGCCGACCCCCAGCGCCATTGCTTGTGCCGCTGAAGTCGATGCGCGCGTGCGGGCAGCCCTAGCGGCGGTGCCCGACCCAACCGATCGGCAAATCATCGAGTTGTGCTTCTTCGAGGCAATGTCGTTGCGTGCGGTCGCTGGGCGGCTGGATCTCACTTACGACAAGGTTCGCGAGCGCTACCATGCCGGCCTGCGCTTCCTCGAACGTGAATTGGAGCCTTTGCTGTGACCGACTTGCCAAGCCCCGCACACGACGACCGCCAGCGGCGGATTGAAGCCATCGCCGAAGAGTTCCTGGCCGGCTTGCAGGCGGGCGAGCGACCCAACCCGGCGGACGTGCTGGCGGCGCACCCCGACCTTGGCGAGCCCCTCAAGCGGCGACTGGCGCTCGTCGAACGGCTGTTCCGCGCCGGACAAAACGCCAAAGAGGTTGGCGGCCCACGTGTGCTCGCCGAACGCGCGCAACGGCTGAAGTGTCCTCACTGCGGCAACCGCATCCAGTTGGTCGAGCCGCACCCCAAGGAGGTGACGTGCGTCAACTGCGGTAGCTCGTTTCGCCTCGAGCCCGGCACCACCGCCACGTACCGCAACGTCGGACCGGGAGGCACGATCGGCCGCTTCCTGATCCTGGAGCTGCTCGGGCGGGGCGCGTTCGGCGAGGTGTACAAAGCCCACGATCCCGAGCTCGATCGCTTCGTGGCCCTGAAGATTCCCCGCGCCGATTATTTCGCCACACCCGAAGATGAACAGCGGTTTCTGCGCGAGGCCCGCAGCGCGGCCGGCTTGCGCCATCCGAGCATCGTGCAAGTGTATGAGATCGCCCACGAGCATGGATCGCCGTACATCGTGAGCGACTACATCGCCGGGCTGACGCTGGCCGACCTGATCAGCGGTGGCCGGCCCGCCTTCCGCGAATCGGCCGAGTTGGTGGCGCAACTGGCCGACGCGCTCGACTACGCGCACCAGCATAGGGTCATCCACCGCGACATCAAGCCCAGCAACATTCTGCTGGCCATTGGTGGAGGGGTGAGTGGTGGAGGGGGAACTGGTGGACGGGTGAGTGGTAGGGGGGTGAGTGGTGGGACCGGCGTCGGTGCCGCGCTCGACACGCAGTACGCGCCTTTCTTGGCAGACTTCGGGCTGGCCCGGCGGGATGAAGGGGAGATCACCGTCACGCTCGACGGCCAGGTGCTGGGGACACCGGCCTATATGTCGCCCGAACAAGCCGCCGGCGATCACGCGCGCGTCGATGGCCGCAGTGACGTCTACAGCCTGGGGGTGGTGCTGTACGAGTTGTTGAGCGGCGAGCTTCCTTTCCGCGGCAGCCGTCGAATGCTGTTGCACCAGGTGCTCAACGACGAACCTCGCGCGCCGCGCACGTTGAACGACCAGATCCCGCGCGATTTGGAGACGATTTGCCTGAAGGCGATGGCCAAGGAACCGGGGCGGCGCTACCTCACGGCGGCGGATTTCCGTGACGACCTGCGGCGGTTTTTGCGCGGCGATCCGATCGCCGCACGCCGTGTCAGTCGGACTGAGCGCACCTGGCACTGGTGCCGGCGCAACCCGTTGCCCGCCGGCCTGGCCGCGCTTCGTGGCACGGCAAGGACGAACTCGACAAGGCAATTGCGGATTACGATGCGGCGATCCGTCTCGATCCGAAGTACGTGCTGGCGATCAACAACCGTGGCGCTGCCTTGCACGACAAGGGCGAACTCGACAAGGCAATTGCCGACTACGATGAGGCGATCCGGCTCGATTCGACAAACGTGCAGGCTCATAACAACCGGGGTGGGACGTTATGCCAGAGAGGCGACTTCGACAAGGCAATTGCGGATTTCGACGAAGCCATCCGTCTGGACCCAAAGTATTCTAACGCCTTTGCCAACCGTGCCGCTGCCTGGGACGCCAAGGGCGAGCTCGATAAGGCACTCGCCGATTACGCTGAGGCCATCCGTCTCGATCCGAGGAATGTATGGGCTCTTATCAAGCGCGGCGATACATGGTATCGGAAGGGCGATTTCAAAGAAGCGCTCGCCGATTACGACAAGGCGATCGACATTGATCCAAAATCTATGGAGGCGCACGGCGCGCGCGCTTGGCTTCGAGCGACCTGCCCGGACGAAGCGTACCGAGGCGGGGCAAAGTCGGTCGAAGACGCCACGAAAGCCTCGGAGTTGGCCGATCGGAAGGATTCCGACATGCTCGATACGCTTGCTGCCGCCTACGCGGAATCGGGCCAATTCGACAAGGCCGTCGAATCGCAGGAGAAGGCGATCGAACTCGCGCCCGAGGACGAAAAGGAGGAATATCGATCCCGGCTGAAACTCTATCAGGAAGGCAAGCCGTACCGGGTGCGGCCAAAGAACTGACGGTCGCACGCACACGTCGACCCCAACAGGGTCACATTCCACAGCCTAGGGCTGCGCCGGCGCAGCCCTAGGAATGCGACCGTCCCGAACAATTCACCCCAACGGGGTGACACCTGCCGGCGGTGCGTACGACCCCGCTGGTCACGCCCCGTTGGGGCTTTGCATGGGTTGTTTGCGGAATGGTTCCTAGGGCTGCGCCCTAGGCTGTGGAATCGTGCCCCTTCGGGGCTGCGAGCGCGGCGATCTCTTTTTGCTGGTGGCCGCGTCTTCCAAAAGGTCCTCTTTCTCCAGCGGGCTTCAGTCGGCGTCCCCGGCCGGTGTCATGCGACATTCGCGTAATTCGTGTGATTCGTGGATCTTCCTCCGTTACTTTGGCACCCACGTCTTCGCGGTGTTCCGGAGACAGGAGGGGAAAACGCTTCAGCCAACGTCGTCCCTACCCCTTCCCGTCATCCTTCTCCAGGATCAACCGCACGACGAATCCCGTCATCTGGTCGAAATACCGCCACGAAGCGGCGAAAAACACCAGGTACCGGTTGTAGGTTCGCACCCCGACCAGTTCGATGGCCCGCTTTCGGTTTCTCGACAGGTTGTCGAACCATGCCCGCAACGTGGGCCGGTAATCATGCACCGACGTGTGCGCAACACGAAAGCCCGCCGCCTCGCAGGCCCGAACGTGGTAGCGGAACGACGAGTTGATCGAGCCGGGAAAGAATATCTGGCTGATGACGGCCGCGGCGGGCAACGGATCCTGCAAGCGGCAGAGAAAGTGTTGCACCAGTCGACCGCCGGGGACCAGGGCCCGATGGAGCTTGCCCAACAGCACCGGCACTTCGTGCGGCCGAACGTGTTCCCACGCGCCGATCGAAAAGATTTTGTCGAACGCCTGATCCGGATATTCGCAGGTGATGAAGTTCTTGTACTCGACCTTGAATCCGTTGTGCTGGTCGTTGTAGGCCACCTGTTCCTTCGAGAGCGTATAGCCCAGCAGGTGCTCCTTGTCGCCGGTGGCTTCATGAATTCGCTTGAGCATGGCGCCCCAGCCGCAGCCCAGCTCGAGGATCCGCTCACCCGGTTTGGGGTCGATGAGCCGCAAAATGTAATCGGCCTTGCGCTGTTGGGCGTCTTCGAGCGTGTCTTGCGCTCCGCGAAAATCCGCGCAGGAATAAAACATGTAGCGGCGGTCGAGAAACAGCTCGTAGAATTCGTTGGAGACATCGTAGTGGGCCGAGATGCCCAACAGGTGGTCCTGCCGCCGCTTGGCCGCCAGCAACGGCCCGCGCAGAAAGCGCGGCGGATAGTTCGCGCAGAACCATTCGACCGGCGCGATGGTCCGTCGATTCACTTGCCGCCAGACGGTTTCGGGATCGAGAGGGACGGGCGAACGAATCATCCAATTCACAATGCCGAACGACGGGCCGTAGACGACAGCCTCGGCGGGCAGGGCGGCGAAGCGGAGCAGGGTGTTCATCGGGTGGGCAAAAAGGGAGGGATGGTGAAACAATCGCTAATCCTACGGCGAGAAGGCTCACGGTGGAAGGAGCCTGCGCACAAGACTGCAATGGAAAGTACTCGTTCCCACGCTCTGCGTGGGAACGGCTCCGCGGACGCTCCGCGTCCCGACGTCCAGCAGCGAATGGGTTGTCGCGGGGCCGTGGAGCGGCCGAAGATGGGTTCGGGGCACCCGCTCAGTGGGTCGGCGGAGCGTGGGAACAAGATGTTGCCGGCGCAAGCGGCAAAGTTTATCATCTAGGCTTCTCGCATCCTGGCCTGCCATAGAGCTTTTCTGGCAGGTTGGAAACCTGCCCACGGGATCATCCTGCACTATTGAGCTGATCGTTGAAAAAAAGCGGCGACAAATCGTCGCACTCCAAATTAGCGAACCATGGAACACCGCGTCTATAATTTTTCCCCGGGGCCTGCCGTACTGCCGCTGAAGGTGCTCGAAGAGGCCCAGCGAAACCTGTTGGCCCTGCCTGGAATCGGCATCTCGCCGCTGGAAATCAGCCATCGCTCACCGTGGTTCGATGGCGTCCTCGCCGAAACCGAAGCCAATTTGCGGAAGCTACTCGGCATACCCGCCAACTACCGCGTCGTCTTCCTGCAAGGCGGGTCGCGGTTGCAGTTCTCGATGGTGCCGATGAACCTCCTGCGCGGCCGCGGACGCCCCGCCGACTACATCGTCACCGGTTCCTGGAGCCAGATGGCCGTGCAAGACGCCGTCCGCGAGGGAAAAGTCCGCGTGGCCTATGACGGCAAGCCCCACGCCTTCGACCGCTTGCCCCGGCCCGGCCAGCTCGAGATCGACCCCCAGGCCGCCTACGCCTACTTTACTTCGAACGAGACGATCCAGGGAGTGCAGTTTCTCGATGAGCCGGCCGTCGGCGACGTACCCTTGGTCTGCGACGCGTCGAGTGATTTTCTTTGCCGGCCGTTGCCGATCGCGCGGTACGGCCTGATTTACGCTTGCGCCCAGAAGAATGCCGGACCGGCCGGCGTGACGATCGTGATCGTGCGCGACGACTTGCTCGCCGGCATACACGACGGTCTGCCGCCGATGCTCGATTACCGGAGCTACGTCAAGGAGAATTCGCTGCAGAACACGCCGCCGGTGTTCGCGATCTACCTGGTCAACTTGATCACTCGCTGGTTGCTGAACGACGTTGGCGGGCTGGCCAAGATGCTCGAATTGAACCGCCTCAAGGCGAAGCTGCTGTACGACGCGATCGACGCCGGCGCGGGCTTCTATCGCGGCCATGCTCAGCCCGACAGTCGCTCGCTGATGAACGTTACTTTTCGCCTTCCGGATGATGAATCGCAGGCCCGGTTCCTCCAGGGCGCCAAGGCGCGCGGACTGGTCGAGTTGAAAGGCCATCGCTCGGTGGGCGGCATTCGAGCCTCGATCTACAATGCGATGCCGCTGGAGGGGGTGCGGGCCCTGGCCGATTTCATGCGTGAATTCTCCAAGACGTAGCGCGCCCTTCCAGTCCAGGGGCCGCTGGCCTTATACTGTACTTCACATGGCTGACAATGAGGCGTTTTGCCGCGAAAAGGCGGTGAACCGTTTCATTTTCGGCCGCAACTTTTAAACGCGGATTACGTGAAATCAAGGAGTGAAATCCATGAACGTGTTACGAATCTTGGTGGTTTCGTTGATCGTGTCCGGTTGCCTCGGGTGCGGGAACGACCCCAAGCCCCCGGCCGCCGCGCCACCTCCGCCGTTCAAGCCGGCCAGCGACGTTTTGATTGAAAACGCCGCCAAGAATGGTGCCCGCAATCGGGCGCCGGCTGGCGCCGCGGAGAACGCCGTCGCCGCCGACAAATCGCCGGCTGAAGCGGATTCGAACGAGGAGATGACCGATGAAGACAAGCCGGCAAGCGTTCCGGCGGAGACCGCGGACATTGACAATCCGGAAGCACCCCCTTCCGTGGCATCGGATGAAAACGGTCTGGACGAACCGGCGGCGACGGCTGAGCCGGGCCCCCCCGATCCGGGCACCACCGCCGAAAAGCCAGCCAAGACGAAGTCGAGCAAATGGTTGCGCGGGCTGGGCAACGCCTTGAACCGCGCCGCCTCGAAAACCTTGGGCGAGGCCCCGAAATCCACGAGTCCCGCTGCAAAGCAGCCCGCGCCCGACGACGATCCGTTTCCTGACGGTGAGCCGGACCAAGAGGAACCCAAGGAACAGGAATCCAAGGAATAGAAACCACAGAAGAATGAATCGCTCGACCGCGATCTTGACTGTCTGTTTCGCGTGGGCGGTCGTCGGCCGGCACGTGGCCGGCGGCGCGCCCGTCGTGCAGGATCGCGCCACCGATATGTTGGCGTTGGTGGGGGGCGAGCGGTTGTTCGGCCTTCTCACCGGCCCCCCTCACGGCGGAAACATCGGCATCGTCGTCGACCGGAAGTGGTTTCGTAAGCACCAGCCCGACTTGTACCGCAAAACGACGGCCGACGATGACGGCCGTCGCCGGCAGGTGCTGGAGCAGTTACGCGACCGGTTGATCGCATGGCGGCAGCGCCGCGAAGAGCCGAAGCTGCTGGCCAATTTCATCGAACGGAGCTTGACTGAAACCGAGCGCAAGTTGCATGCGCTTGATGCCGAGGAAGCGCCGCCCGAACCGTCGCAGCTTGTTCTGGTGCAAGTGCCGCAGGCCCGGGTCCGCAAGCAGTACGTGCAGCCGGTGGCGACACGGCGCGTGTTGGCCTTGGCTTGGCAGGAGCGATTGCCAAACGCCGAGGAGCAGACGGCCACCGCTTTGATCGAGCAACTCGAGGCCAAGGGAATCGATGCTGCACTGGCGTCGCCCGATCTGTCCGATCGGCTCGGCGCTATGGCCCAGGACGACCGGCAATGGGCGGCGAAGGTGGCGCTCGTCGAGTACGAGATCCTCGGCAAGCCGCACTATGCAGGTAGCGGTTCCAAGCTACATCGCGACGACACCGGCCAGGCCCCACCCGACGTGACGGAAATCCTCATTGAGCAGTTTCAGGACCAGTTCGGCGATCTCCTTGGCGAGTTGCTTGCGCCAAGCGGTGGTAACCGTAATCGAAGGGATGAAGACAAGCTGAAAACAGCCATTTCCGGCGCCGCGGCTGAGGTGGCTGCCGAGGGGCTGAACGGCCTGCGGGTCAGTTACCTGTCGCAGGATCCGCTTAATCACAAGGTGACGGTCCAAGCAAAGTTCCTGGCGAGGATGCCCGACGGCGCCTGGCAGCCGATCTGGGAACACGATTCGACGATCGACACCACTATCCCGCGGGCGAACGAAGAGGAGCAACTGGCCACTGATCCTCAAGTGGCGAAGGTGCTTGAAATTGCTCGGAAGTTGGGGATCGACGTCAACGACGAGCGGATTCGAACCGCGCTACGGAACGGCGCCGTAACCAATGAAGCCCTTCAGGACGTCAACCGCGCCTTCGTCGAGTTCATGCTGTCCAATGTGCGGCGGCTCGACGGCCCGCCCATCGCCGTGCCCGACGCGGCGGGCGTTCATTGAGCGGTGAGTTCTTGCATTTCTAGAGCATGCCTCAGGCATTCGCCTTGTGGTACGGACTGGAATCCTGTATATCACGCGACGTTTTTGGCAACTTGCGGCGGCAAGAACAAGAAGGAGGAAGAATGCTCGCGCCCGGGGCTTGTCGCGCGCACAACACCGATGAGGCCGGCGCAGGGGCGCCGTCTCGTCGCCCATGGTCGCTCCCAGCTCCGCCGGGGCGCGCCGTCTCGTATGCTCTCCTCCTGGTGTTTCTTGCCGGGGGCACTTGCTTTTATCGCTTGTCCGAAGGCACACTCTTCGGAGACGAAGCGGCATTCGCCTGCACGACCGACCGCATGCGCGCCACCGGCGACTGGATCGTCCCTTACATCACCGACGAGCCCCACCTGAATGCGACCCCGCTTTACAACTGGCTGACGTTGGCGATCGCGCCGTGGTTCGACGAAGCCCCGATCTGGTATCGGTTTTGGTCCGCGGCGTTCGGCGTTGGCTGCGTGCTGATTACTTACGCTCTGGGGACGCTCTTGTTTCGTGCCGAGGTCGGGTTGCTGGCGGGCCTGTTTCTATGTTTCAACCGCTCCTTTCTCTTTGCCCACGGTATTCGGTTCGGGGGCATGGATGCGATGCTCACGTTCTTCATCAGCACCGCCATATTCTGTTACGCGTGGCTTCAGAGAAATCCGGCCCGCTCGTGGCCGGTATGGGCCTCGCTCGGACTCTGCATTGGGCTCGCCTGGCTGAGCAAGCCGCCGGTTTTTGGCTGCTTCTTCATTCTCTTCATCAGCCTGCACCACCTCTGGATTCGGCGCTGTGAGCCGTTGGCCTCCCGTGTCGTGGGCCCGTCGCTGGCCTTCGTGGTCGGGTTCATCATCGCTGCGCCATGGTACCTGACGTTGTGGTTGAGGCTGGGCAATCCGTCGCTCTATGCGCTCTTCGTCCATAACTCCGTGGACCGCGCCCTCGACCCTTCGATTCGCGACTACCTCGTTTGTTACCGTTCCGTCTGGCGTGCGTCGGCGGCATTCAAACTCATGGCTCCGGCGCTGGTGTGCGCCGTTGGATGTTGGCTCGCTAACCATCGGCGCCGGCAATGGGGCCTGTTGCTGATTCTCGCGGGCAGCTACCTTTTCACCCTGACGGTGATCGGCAAGTGCTTTCAGTACATCTTCTACGTCTTTCCACTCTTGTCCGTGATTCTGGCCGGGCTGTTCCTGGATTCGGCCCCCTATCTCTGGCGCCGGTGCGGATCGGGCCGATGGGCCCGCGCCGCCACCCACATCGGTGTGGGCCTCGTAGCTGCCTTGGTCGTCGCCGACTGTGTGAGGACCATTCGCATCTTGAGGCATCCTGCTTGGGTGCATCCACCCGTGGGGATCTACGAGCGGCTTGCGCCTGAACTCGAGCTAGGGCATTGCCATTTGGCGCTGCTCGGTTTTCCCGTTTCGGGAGAAACTTCCTCAACGGGAAGAGGCGTCCCCAATTTCGAGGACCTCTATTATTGCCCCCGAATGCCGCTGGCGATCCAGGTCAAAGATGTTGGGGAACTTGAGAACCTGCTGAAAGATCGAAAGCCGGCAATCGTCATGCTCTCCCCAACTACCTCGCCCACGGTCATCGCCGCTCTGCGACCGGAGTTGCAGGTCGAGAACAATCCCTGGCCCGCCCATACTTATCCGGTTCTTTTGTTCAACGGCATGGCCGGCAGGTTCACAGGCGCCGAGTTGGTGCGGTTATCCCGCGGCTCCCAGCGGTGATTCCGGCTCATGGAAGAATGTCCGAGAATTCTCGCGCGCAGGACGCGGCCATGAGGTTAGAATGCAATTGAGGTATTCGCTGGAGGACCTTTGATGCTGCGATTCCGACATTTCTCGCGTCGTAGTTTGCTGCGTTCCGGGATGGCTGCCGGGCTGGCCGGGCTCGACTGGCGCGCCGCCGGAAAGGCGACGCGCGGACACCTTACGCATCGGCCGAGCGCGTACAGCGTAATCCCCGTCGTGGGCGACGGACGCTGGATCTGGCGCGAGCCGCCGGAGAACGAGACAGGCTATCTCGAACCGCGGCCCTATAAACTCTCGGTCGGCATCCGACTCGAAGGCTCAGGGCCGGCGTCGGATTTGACCAGCACCACGACCGTTCCGATCGAATACCCCGAGCAGAAGATCGACGACGTCCAACTCAAGACCAGCGGCTGCGAGGCCAGGCTCCGCACGTTGTCGGAAGGCGCCGGACAATTGCTCCTTTTGGCGCCTGGGATCGAGCGCGGACAAGTCGTCTCGGCCGTGGCCGAGTACCACCTGACCCTGTTCAAGCAGTACCAGGCTTATGATCGCGAGCGGTTTCCCGTCAAGCAGAAAGTGCCCGCCGAGGTTCGCAAAAGTTACCTGCAAGACAGTCCCGGCATCCAGACCCGTTCGAAGCCCGTCCGCGAGCTGGCCGCCGAGTTGTCAGCGAAACGGCCGCCGCTCAAGCACCCCTGGGACCTGGCCAAGGTCTTCGCCGAGTGGGTGCCGGCAAACATCAAGCCGCAGATCGGCGAATACACCAGCGTCACGGCGGCGCTCGACGACCGCCGCGGCGACTGCGAGGAGATGGCGGGCATTTTCGTCGCGTTGTGCCGCGCGTCGAACATCCCCGCGCGGCTGGTGTGGGTGCCGAACCATACTTGGGCCGAATTCTACCTCGTCGATCACGACGGCGAGGGGCAATGGATCCCGGCCCACACCGCCTGCTATTCGTGGTTCGGCTTCAATGGCGCGCACGAACTGGTGTTGCAAAAAGGGGACCGCATCCTCATGCCGGAGCGCCGTAAACTGCTGCGGCTGTTACCTGATTGGATTCAATTCTCCGGCGCCGCGCCGCGGGTGAGCTTCACGGCCGAGCTCGTGCCTCTGCAGCCGGAGTCGGGCGGCGACCCTGGTCCGGGCGCCCGACGCAAGGACGAAAAGGGCGAGTGGCGGGTGTTCGGCGACCACGCGCTCGATCGTTATGTGCGGCGGTAGCGCGGTACGCGGGAACAAAATCCAGGAAGATGGCGAGGATAGGCGGGAGAACTGGGATTGAAAGTCAGGGCGCTCTTGAAAATACTGAAGAACGACGGATGGACCATTGATCGAACTCGCGGGGACCATCGCCAGCTTGTCCACCCGGCCAAACCGGGAACCGTCACTGTTTCAGGCCATCCAACCGACGACGTTCATCCAAAGACCTTGAAAAGCGTCCTGCGACAAGCAGGCTTGGGCTGACAAATATGAAAAGCTACACGGTGATATACGAACGCGGCAAGCGCAACTGGTCCGCCTATGTGCCCGACCTTCCGGGATGCATAGCGACCGCGAAGACCCAAAAACAACTCGAACAGCGGATTCGGGAGGCCATCGAGTTCCATATCGAAGGGCTGCGGCTGCACGGCGAACCCATCCCCAGTCCGACCATTGAGGCGGGAACGGTTTCGGTACCTACGTGACCGCGTCCGCGACCGGCCACGTTTCTGGGTTGGCCGGTCAGTCAGCATGGTAGACCCTTACCTTCTCGGACAATGGCAATGAACTTCTCCTTTCGCTTGGAAAACCCCTCCAATCGTTTGAGCGATTCTTTCGCCGAAAGCTTGGCTCGCTTCGGCCGTTGAATCTTCAGATCTTGAACCTGGTCGCGTTTCTTTTTCACCGCAATTCTCCGAAAA
>DATLQY010000016.1:0-3749 GCA_035534975.1 Pirellulales bacterium | reverse complement strand
GCCGCCGACCGCGACGGACTCGGGGCTCTTCAGCCCCGTGGCCAAGATCGACACGGCAGTTTCATCGGCCGCGACGGCGGATGAAACCAACAGGAACGCGGCAATTCCGGTGACGGCCAGCGCCGACGTGGATAAACTGCTTCGGAACAAGTCATTGCAACGCATTGAATCTCCCAGGTGCGGAATTTGGAGGCAGTGGAACCGTCATTCCCCAATGGACAGCACGGTAGTCTTGTCACGAATGCTCCGCATGTCAAGCAAGCGGTGTACCCGGCGCATCCTTGACGCCATCGCGAGACGGATACCGCGCGGTCTTCTCGCTCACCGAGTTGGACCAGGAAGCTAACGAACGCGCCGTGCTGCTGGCCGATCGCCGCGACTGCCAGCCGCTCGATGCGAAGGAAGGGCCGCTGCGGATCGTGATTCCCCACGAGAAGCGGCATGCGCGTTGGGTTCGCCAGGTGAACGCGATCAACGTGCGGGAGGCGCCGCGCACGACGGACGATGCGGAAAAGTAGCCGCCCTTCGCGACCGCCGCGATTGAGATTGGCATTAGTATTCGTTGGTGAGCGCCTCTTTACCCGCGCGGGTCGACAAGGCGTACCATACGGCGACGTTGATGGTCTCGCTGACGTACCGAGCCGATCCGTCGGCCAGCAGGATATTCACACCGCTAGGGTGAAAGCTGCGGGCGGCGCGCCATGCCGTCGTGAGCTCGTCGGGTCCGGAGTAAGAGATGCAATCGGGGATATTCTGGTTGGGCGTGTAGTAGTGGTTGTAGGCCGCCGCGCGAAACTCGCCCGCCACCCAGGTGAATCCCCGCAGGTCCCACCCGTTCCACATCGACGAATTCTGACAGGCGGCGGCGCTCAAGGGAACGGGACCGCCCATCCCGGGCGGGTAGGCGTAGACGAGTTGCACGTCGGCCGGCATGGGGCCGGTGGCAAATAGTCCACCCCCTCCCAGCACGCTTTCCGACATGGCGACGGTCGAACTGCTGCCGTCGCGGATATCGGCAAAGCTCGTGTGTGAGAGCGCGTAGAAGATGCCGTCGGTGTTGGTGGGAAGTCCTTCGTTGAGCCCGGTCCCAAAGCAGGCCATGTAATTGGTGGGACCGATTTGGGCCACGCCGTAGTTACCCTCGATCGGCTTCGCCTGGTCGCTGGGGCAGAGAAACAGGGGCACGGTCGTGGCGACGGCCGGCTGGTTGGGCGGCGAGAAAATGTACCCCAGCACCGGGTCGGGCACGTAAATCGGGTAGTTCAAGTTCATCGTGCTTTTGATCGCGGTCTGTTCCAAAAAGGGCAGCATCTGCGGCAGGACACCCCAGGCGAAGAGCTCGGCGGGGGTCCCCGGCCATGACGGATTCTCGCTGGTCAGGTTGCCCGCCGGAAAGACTTTGTACGTGTCGTGGTAGTTCGACAAGGCAATGCCCAGTTGCTTGAGGTTGTTGATGCACTGTGTGCGCCGTCCCGCCTCGCGCGCCGCTTGGACGGCCGGCAACAGCAGAGCGACCAGGATGCCGATGATGGCGATCACGACCAGCAACTCGATCAACGTGAAACCGGATTGCCTGTGTCCTTTCATGTACGGAGTTGGCATGAACTCGACTCCTGGCGGGGTGGGAACCAAATGTGTGATGTTCTGACGAATATACGACTGTTCGCGATTAGAACATCTCTCCGCGCCTTGTCAAGCCGCCGGCCGCGGATAAAATCAAACGCTCGTCCGAGTGTCATTTTATCCGCAAGCCGCACGCCATGATCGCCTCTGCCGCCTTGAATTCACCCCCCTTGTCGGCAAGCGAACTCGACGACTTCCGGCGCTTGGGCTTCGTCGTCCGCCGCCGGGTGTTTGCCCCGGACGAGATGGCCGAGCTCGCGGCCGAAGCCGAGCGGTTGTTGAGCGAGCGCTCCGATCTGATCGACCCCAAGAACCTGCGCTGCCGTTACATGGCGCGCGAGAATTCGGGCGAGCCGTTGTTCGATGTCTTCGATCCGGTAAACGACATCTCGCCGGTCTGCGAGCGCTTCACGTCCGACGCGCGGATCGTGGGGTTGGTCGATTCGATCTACGGCGAGCCCTGTTCGCTCTTCAAGGAGAAGCTGATTTTCAAGCTTCCAGGAGCGATGGGCTATCATCTGCACCAGGACATCCCGCGCACATGGGAGGGCTTTCCTCGTTCGTTTCTGACGGCGCTCGTGCCCATCGATCGACCCAGCGACGAAAACGGCTGCACGGAGATCTTTACGGGCTACCACCACGACTTCATCGTCGCCGAGGGGGGCGACCATTACCACCTGCCCGACGACTGCGTCGATTTGGCGCGGCGCGTGAAACTTCTGCTCGAGCCGGGCGACGTGGCCATCTTTCACGGGCTGACGCCACACCGTTCGGGCCCTAACCGCTCGACCACGATGCGGCGAGCTTTCTACATCAGTTACAACGCGCGCGGCGAGGGGGGCGATCAGCACGACTTCCACTACCGGGAGTTCCACGCATTCATGCGAAAGCGCCTGGCCCCCGACGAGTCGAAGTCGATGTATTTTCGATAGGGGATGGGGAGGTACGGAGGAGATGAGGAGATGAGGAGATGAGGAGATGAGGGGATGGGTGTCACGCGCTTGGGATTTGTTTGTGAATGGGCGCCACGTTAGATCCTCTCGACTCACAGAGCACTGCTCATTCAACCAACCATGATTCGCTCCTTGCCACGAAGTCTGTATCCCACGTACGGCTGGGTGATCGTCGTCGTGGCGGCGCTGGCGATGGTCGCGACGCTGCCCGGCCGCACGCACGGCCTGGGAATGGTCACCGAGCGGCTCTTGGCGGATGAAGCGTTTGGCGACCTTGATGCCGGGATGTTGGACGGGTCGGAAGGTGGCACGCTCGAAGAACGGCAAAAGCGCCGCCGCGAAGCCTACAGCGACATGAATCTCTGGGGCACGCTGCTGGGGGCCCTTTTCTGCCTGCCGTGCGGCCGGTTGATCGATCGGTTTGGCCTGCGGATCACACTCACCACCACCGTCGTCGCGCTGGCGGCCGTCGTGATCGGGATGACGTATCTCTCGGGCAAATGGCCGTTGTTTGCCGCCATTCTCTTGACGCGAGGTTTCGGTCAGAGCGCCTTGTCGGTAATCAGCATCACCATGGTCGGCAAGTGGTATCGGGGCCGACTCGGACCGCCCATGGCCGTATACTCGTTGCTGCTTTCGTTTGGTTTCGTCGGCGCGGCGCGGTGTGCCAAACCGTTCGCCCTCGACGATTGGCGCGTCGTTTGGGGCGGCATGGGGTGGATGCTGCTCCTGGGAATGGTTCCCATCGCCTGGCTATTCACTCGCGATCCGTCCGCCCGAGACCGCGACGATCTCGAGCAGCCCTTGCCCGTCGAAATGGGTTACACGCTTGCCCAGGCGATTCGCACGCCGGCCTTCTGGGTTTTCGGCCTGGCGATCTCGGTGGTCGCAGTGAATACGTCGGGCCAGTCGCTGTTCAGTGAATCGATCCTCACGCAGCAGGGTTTTCGCGTCGACGCCTATTACGACCTGATGATCCTCAGCGGATCGATCGGCCTATTGGCGCAGTTGCCCGTCGGCTGGTTGTTGCGTTTCTTCCCCTTGGGCCGGATGCAGGCGGTTGGGCTGTTCTTGATGGGGGCCTGCCTGTTTTGGTTGCCCTCGATCCACGCCCAGTGGCAACTGACGACCTACGCCGTCGTCATGGGACTTGCAGGCACGACCATGACATTG
>DATLQY010000015.1:0-10088 GCA_035534975.1 Pirellulales bacterium | reverse complement strand
ACTTGACATCGCCCAGCAATCGGAGGGTTTCCGA
Organism: Pirellulales bacterium; assembly: GCA_035534975.1. Classification (GTDB taxonomy): domain Bacteria; phylum Planctomycetota; class Planctomycetia; order Pirellulales; family JAICIG01; genus DATKSN01. Next base: position 10,054 of record DATLQY010000015.1, on the reverse strand, counting down.
CGGTTCCTGGCTCATCTGATTGCCCTGTACCAATCGCCACCCAAATTGGTGATGGCGTTTGAGGAACCTGAAAAGGGAATCTTTCCGGGGGCGCTCGAAGTCTTGGCGGACGAGTTCAAGGCATGCGCCACCCAGGGTCGGGGACAGATCATCATGACGACGCACAGTCCCGGCCTGCTCGATCACTTTGAACCCGAACAAATCCGCGTCGTTGACCTGAATGGGTTCGAGACGAACATTGGGCCAATTGCCCAAGAGCAAATTGAATCGGTGAAGGAACGACTGTTGAGCGCGGGGGAGCTGTTGACAGTGGATTTTGCTCGCATCGCAGTGCCCACCACCGCGGCCGAATAGGACTCGGCGGCCATGAAGAAGTTGGTCCTGTTCGTCGAGGGCGACGGCGACAAATTGGCCGTTCCGGTGCTCGTGAAGCGCCTCATCACCGACTTTGGCTTCTGGGACCGCCTTCAACTCGACCCTGATCCGTTCATGGTCTGTGGTGTCGACGCCGTGCTCGGCTCCAACCAAAAAATCGAGCGATGGCTGCGCTTGCTACGCGCAGCGAATAAGCGACAAAGCGTTGGAGGAATTCTCCAAGTCCTTGATGGCGATTCGCCCGCACTTTGCGCTTGGAAGGATGCGGCAAGGCTGGCGGAACGCGCGAAGGAAATCGGGGCCGGCACGACGTTCTCGCTGGCTTGCGTATTCGCCTGTCGTGAGTACGAAACGTGGTTGTTGGCCGCCATCGAATCGCTCGCGGGACGCGAACGCAGCGACGGGCGCGAGGGTGTTCGCGCTGGGGCCGTCAAGCCCGAGGGAGATCTTGAATTGGCTCCGCGCGACGCGAAACGCAAGCTCGGCGAATTGATGATCGCCGGCTACAAGCCAATGAAGGACCAAGCCGCCTTGACCCAACTTGTGGACCTCAACGTGCTCCGAGGTTCCGAATTACGATCATTCAAACGACTCGAAACGGCGTTGCGCCAATTGGCGCTGGCAATTCAGACGGGCGAGCACGTATCGACGCCCACATCGTCGTAGCTCGTTGCGCGGGACGGAGCACGGTTGTGCGACGGCCTTCCTGGGCCGTCGCAGCCGTCAACTCCGTTTGGGTGGGAGATGGATCCCGGACTGCCCTTCCCGCGATCAAGCGACACCGATGCCCCGTATCTGCTATGATGAACGCGGAGTTGCTTTTCATCCGCGGTCGAGGCGCCAAATCACATGCACGAGTTGACCCGTATTACGTTTGATCCGCACGTCATGGGAGGCAAGCCATGTCTTCGCGGACTGCGCGTCACCGTTGGCACGGTGGTCGGACTCGTTGCCAGCGGCCATTCGTTCGAGGAAATCCTGGCCGCTTATCCCTACCTCGAAAGGGAGGATGTGCGTGAGGCGCTGGCCTACGCCGCGTGGCGAGCGGAGGAGATGGAGGCCCCCCTGTCTCCACCATGAAGATCCTCGTCGACATGAACTTGCCGCCGGCGTGGTGCGACGTATTCCGGGCGAGCGGTTGGGATTCCGTTCACTGGTCGGACGTGGGCGATCCGAGGGCTCCCGACCCCGACATCATGGCTTGGGCGTCGTCACACGGGTTCGTGGTGTTCACGCACGATCTCGATTTCGGCGCCGCACTGGCGTTAACGCACGCCATGGGGCCGAGCGTCATTCAGGTACGTACACAAGACGTTCTGCCGTCAAGCCTTGCTGCAATGCTCGTCCAGGTACTCATGCGCCATCAGTCCCAACTCGAAGCCGGAGCGCTGATCGTTGTCGATGAGGCAAAGCAGAGGATACGCATCTTGCCAATTTAGTCGCACACCAATCCAACTGGGCTTGGCGCGAGGAACCGAATCGTCGTAGATTCTCGGCCTGGCTGTGAAGGCGCGGCGGTTCTGCGCGTCGAACCAAGTCCTTTTACAAGGGTATGAGCATGAAGCGACGTACCTGCTGGCGAGCGACCCTGCTAGCACTCTGGTTCGGGTCGCCGTTAGCGCTGGCGGCCGAGGAACCGACCGACTGGGTCGGCCAGGCCGTGCTGATCAAGACCTCCAATGTCGGGCTGCGCGAGAAACCAGACGATCAGGCGGACGTTGTCGAAAAACCCACGGCCGCCCTCTGGTTCTACGTAAGGCAAGTCGAAGGCGAGTGGCTCTCGGTCGATGGCGGCTGGGTCCGCCGCGGCGACGTGGTCCGCAAGGCCGAAACGGTTGAATACTTCACGGGCGAGATCCAACGCGGTCCATCAGCCTTCGCCTACGCCTGCCGATGTCGTGCGTGGACGAATGCGAAGGAATACGACAAGGCTCTGGCCGACGCCGACGCGGCGCTGGCCTTGGACGCGAACTACGCGCCCGCCTATATCGCGCGCGGCCGGACCCACGAGGACCAAAAAAAGTTCGACAAGGCGATTGTGGACGCCAGTGAGGCGATCCGCATCGCACCCAACGAGGCAATCTACCATGTGGCTCGCGCCCGTTTCCGAATGGCGCAAGGCGAGTACGACGGTGCCATCGTCGACTGCGAAGCGGCGCTACGGCTTGACCCCGTTTACGTCCGCGGCCTCGTCTGCCGAGGCGCCGCCAGGTGGTACAAAGACGATATGAAATCGGCGGTGGCCGACGCCGACGAGGCGGTGCGTTTGGACCCGCGCGACGACGCCGCGAGGTCACTTCGCGGAGTGCTGCGGGCGAACCAAGGGAATTACCGGGCCGCGATCGAGGATCTCGACGTGGCGATTCACGTCGATCGCGAGTCGGCCAAGGACTACTCGAACCGCGCGGCGTGTTGGCTGGCGCTCAAGGAATTCGACAAGGCGCTGGCCGACGCCGACGAGGCCGTCCGCCTCGAACCCACCAGCGCGGCGGCCTACGGCAACCGTGGCGCGGCCAAAATGGGAAAGGGCGATTACGATGGCGGCCTGGCGGACGAAACGGACGCGATTCGACTCGACCCCAAAGGCGCAATGGCCTACAACAACCGCGGTTACGCGCACTTGCAAAAAGGGGAGTACAATCGTGCTCTCATCGACATCGACGAAGCGCTCCGTCTTGATTCAAATCATGCATTGGCGCACTTGAACCGTGGGCGAGTGTGGAAAGCGAAACGTGATTTTCAGAGGGCAATCGCGGATTTCAATGAGGCGATCCGTCTTGCGCCCGAGGTGGCGGAATACCGTAATGAACGGGCTGGATGTTGGCTGGCGATCGCAGATTACGACAAAGTGATCGATGACGCCACGGATGCCCTGAAGCTCAATCCGAATCTGGTCGCGGCGTACAACAACCGCTCCTCCGCCTGGATCAACAAGGGAAAGTACGACCTGGGCATCGACGATACCAACGCGGCCCTGCGGCTCGACCCCCAAAGCGCCTGGGCCTATGGCAACCGCGGCGGCGCCTGGGCCGGCAAAGGCGAGTACGACCGGGCCATCGCCGACTGCACCAAGGCCATCGAGTTCAACTCCAAGCTGGACTGGCCCTATGGCAACCGCGGTGTGGCGTACCTTGGCAAAGGTGATTTCGATCATGCTCGTCGCGACTTCGACCGGCACGTTGAACTCGCCCCGGACAATCCTGTCGCCTACGGAAACCGCGCCGAGATGTGGATCCAGCAGGGGAAGCACGAAGAGGCCATCGCCGACCTGAGCGAGTACCTGCGGCTGCGTCCCGACAGTGCCGTCGTTTACGCCAAACGGGCCGTGCTGCGGAAGAAACTCGGTGATCGGGAGGTAGCCATCGACGACTTCACCGAGAGCCTGCGGCTTGATCCCAATCAGCCCGAACTCCTGGTCGAGCGCGGGCGGGCCCAGGTCGAGCAGGGCGCTCTCGACGATGGCATCGCCGACTACACCGCCGCCTTGGATTTGAACGAAAAACTCGTCCCCGCGTACTTTGGCCGCGCGTGGGCATGGGGACGTAAGCAAGAATGGGACAAGGCGATCAACGACTTCGCCGCGGCGCTGCGCTACGGCCCGAACGACGCATGGACCCACTTCTGTCGCGGCTCCGCGCACTTGCAGGTGGAAAACCTCGACGCGGCCCTGGCGGATTTCGATGAAGCCATCCGGCTCGACTCGAAATTGGCCGGCGCGTACATGAGCCGCGCCTGGGTACATGAACAGCAAGGTCGTCTGGCCGAGGCGCGCCGCGATCGGGACGAAGCCGCCAGACTCAATCGTCCCAAAGACGTCGCTACGTATGGCGCCGGCGGATTGACGCAAGGGACCCCCGACCCCAACAAGTCCCCAACGAAGCAACCCGCCGAAGGGGGCCCAAACGAAGGCCTCAAGAAATTCGCCACCGAGATCGAACGCTATCCGCGAACTGCGACCGCTTATCTTCGGCAGGCGCGTTTCAAGAACCAACAAGACCTGTTTGATGAAGCCTTGGCTGACCTGAACGAAGCCCTACGCCTTGAGCCGGAATGTGTCGAGGCGCTGCGCGATCGCGCATGGACGTACCGGCAACTCGGCAAGTTGACCGAGGGTCTGGCCGACCTGAATGAGGCCATTCGGCTTGCTCCAGAAAACGGGCTTTACATGCTCGACCGGGGCCGCATTCAAATCCTATTCGGAGACTTCGCGGAGGCCCTGGCCGATTTCGACCGCGCGCTGGGCCTGGCAAGCGACAAAACAGACGTCATCGCGATTCAGGTCGAACGCGCAAAGTTGCTGGCCGGTTGTCCTGACGACAAATTGCGCGACGGCAAGCAAGCGCTCGAGGCGGCCGAGGCGGCACAGGCCGCGTCGACTTTTGCGCGGGCATCGTGCGCCGAGGCGCTCGCGGCCGCGCACTCCGAGTGCGGCAACTTCGCCGAAGCCGTCCAATCGCAGACCAAAGCCGTCGAGTTGACAAAGGACGGTCCCGACCGGGACGAGCGGAATTCGCGGTTGGAACAGTACCGCGCCGGCAAGCCTTTTCGCCTGCCCGCGCCCGAAAAAGCAGGCGCGCCAGATGCCACACCGGCCGAAGCAGCTCCTTAGTGGCAAGCTTGCGAGTAGCCCTGAGGCGTTCATCCGTCCCGACCGGCCGGCGTCCGACAGGACTCATCGCTTTGATCTTGTACGACGGCTTGGTAGAATGAGAGCGGTTCGCCCGCCTTCCGCCGCTCGAAAGCCCCGCCATGCTCGCCTTCCACGATCGCCCCTGTCGCTTGTGTGACGGCATCAGCCGCCGCGAATGGCTGCGGATGGGCGGGCTTGGGGCATTCGGCCTTTCGTTACCGGCACTCTGGCAAGCCCGCCAGTCGGTGGCCGCACCCGTCGCCGTCGAAGGTAACCCGCACAAGGCGAAATCGTGTATCGTGCTGTTCCTGCTGGGCGGGCCTCCACAGCACGAGACCTGGGACCCAAAGCCCGACGCGCCGCTGGAAATCCGCGGTGAATTCAAACCGATCGCCACGCGCACGCCGGGGCTGACGGTGGGAGAGCTCATGCCGCGGACGGCCGAGCTGACCGACAAGATCGCCGTGATTCGCTCGCTGGCCACCAACGACAACGCTCATTCGTCGAGCGGTTATTGGATGCTCACCGGCACGCCACACCAGCCGATGAATTCCGAGAACGGAACGCTGGGGGCGCCCAACGATTGGCCGTGCGTGGGCGCCGTGGTCAAGCACCTGCGGCCGCGAGACGCCGGCCTGCCCGCCACGGTGGTCTTGCCGGAACATATCTGGAACACTGGCGGCATTCCTTGGCCGGGGCAAAATGCCGGGTGGCTGGGACGCAAGGCCGATCCCTGGCTCTTGAATTGCGACCCGTCGGCGGCCGATTTCCAGGTGCCCGGCCTCAGCTTGCCTGTCGAAGTATCTGCGGAGCGCTTCGCCTCGCGGCAGTCGCTTTTGGACTCGCTGGCCCGCCACCTCGACGCCGCGCAAGGCACCGGCAACGGGCGCTACGAGCTGCAGCGCCGGCAGGCGATCGAGCTTCTGGCTTCGCCACCGGCGCGGCAGGCGTTCGAGCTGAGTCGCGAGCCGGCCGCGTTGCGAGAGCGGTACGGCATGAACCGTTTCGGCCAAAGCGTGCTCTTGGCGCGGCGAATGGTCGAGGCGGGCGTATCGCTCGTGCAGGTGAACTGGACTCGGTTCAAGGAAGACACCGCCGTCAACCCGGCCTGGGACACGCACGCGGCCAACGCCGCGCGGCTCAAATCGCCCCTGATGCCGGTGATGGACCTGGCCTATTCGGCGCTTTTGGAAGACCTCGCCCAGCGCGGGCTGCTCGATGAAACCCTGGTCGTGTGGATGGGCGAGTTCGGCCGTTCGCCAAAGATCAACCCGTCGGGAGGGCGCGACCACTGGGGCTACGTCTTTTCGGCCGCGCTGGCCGGCGGCGGCATCCGTGGCGGGCAGGTGTACGGCGCGTCGGACGCGATCGGCGCGTATCCCAAGGACAACCGAGTTGGCGCCCACGACTTCGTGGCCACGATTTTCCACTGCCTGGGCATTTCGGCCGGCACCGAGTTGACCGACCCGCTCGGCCGGCCGACGGTCGCCAGCCGGGGTGAAGTGTTGCGTGCGCTGGTTTGAAATTTCCTGAGGCGATTCCGTTCGCTTTGGAGTGCGGCAATTCATCGCCGCTTTGGCACGTCATTCGGTTCATCCCCTCAAAAGCGCGCTTGTTGACTGCTTGTCGCGTCCGGTACCTGGTGGTAGACTCGCGCCGGTCACGAAATCGAAATGAATAAAGATTCTCAACAGCTTCCCCTTTGAATTCATGGAGATCACCGATGCACACCTCCGAACCTCGTTTTGTTCTCGGCGCGGCTACACTGTTCTGTCTGCTATCCGCTTCCCTGGCGACGGCCGACGATACCCAGTGGATTTCGCTCTTCGACGGCAAATCCCTCGACGGTTGGGAGAAAGTGGGCGTGGAAGCGAGCGTCTGGGAAGTGAAGAAAGGAGCCCTCTGCGGGTCTGGACCGGCGTCGATGCTCGTTTGCACGAAGGGACCGTACAAGAACTTCCGCTACCGAGCCGAAATCAAGATCAACGACGGCGGCAACTCGGGGATGTATTTCCGCACGACGCCGAAGCCCGGCTTTACGGACGGCTACGAGGCGCAGATCGACAGCACGCACAAGGACCCGATTCGCACGGGATCACTGTACGGGATGTGTCACGTCTACCGGCAGCTCGTGAAGCCCGACACCTGGTTCACGTATGAGCTGGAAGTCCGCGACGACATCTGGCGCGGTCGCAATATGACGCGGATCAAGGTGACTGTGGATGGAATCGAACTGTACGAGTACCTCGATTTCGCGATGGCCTTCAAGGATGGACATTTTGCCTTTCAACAGCACGATCCCGGTAGCCGGGTCGAGATCCGCAAGGTCGAAGTCCTTCCATTAGTCGATTAACTTTCCGTTTCCATCTCGTCGCATCTTCCCCAAATGGGAGTGCACGAAGACACGTGTCGGCGACGCCCATCGGCGGGCTGGCGGACTACGGCGCGACGGACCACGCGTGCCGATCGAGCCAACGGCCAACGATCCGCATGTAGCGTGCGTTGCCGGCCAAACGCTCGCCCAACTCGCGGACCAGCCCGGTCATCAGCTCGAAGCGGACGGCGCCCGCCGCCACCTCGCGTCCAAGCAAGCGCAATCCGACCTTGCGGTAGAGTCCCAAGACCTCGTGCCGACCGATGGCCAAAATGCGGGTCCCGCCGCGCGATTCGATCCAGCGCAGGGCCGCGTACATCAAGAGCCCGGCAATGGGTCTGTGGCGGTGCGCCGGTAACACCGTAAGCAGCCGGACCTCGTACAATGCGTCGTCGCAGGCGAACGGAAGCTCGGCGCGATCGAGGTACTTGTCGATGGCGTAGGCGCCGTGCCCCGGCGGCGTGATGCTGACGAAGCCCGCCAGGCAGCCGCGGTGCCTCGCGACGAGATAATCGTTGAACGCGTCGAGCTTGTCGGTCAATCGGCCCTGCGGGTTCACCTGGTGTTGTCCAAGTTCACGGGCGAAGACCTCGTGCCTCGCGCGATAAATCGCCGCACGGTCCGCGTCAGTCGCGGTGGTTATCGAAATCGGGCGATGTTGCGGCGAATCGGTCGTGGACGGCATGGTACACCAGCGCTTAAAACTCAGGGTATCGACGATCGGCCGCGAAGCGGCGCGCGTACCATTTCAAGCTGGTACTCGAGATCCTCCAATGACAACGGCTTCGACAACACGGCCGCGGCACCTGCCGCGAGCAGTCTCCGGCGGTCGTCCGTTCGCGGAAAGCTCGTCACCACCACGATTGGAGCCTCGGCGAAAACCTCCCGCAAAGCGGAGAGGTCGGTCACGTCGCCGTCGCCCGGAACGGTGTCCCAAACCACGAATCGTAAGTCCCGCGGGTTGACTGAGGCGCCTGGGCCGGCGCGGACCGTCTTCAAGCCCAGGGCGGTACACACGCCGGCCAGCCAGTCGGCCGATTCGTGACGTTCGGCCGCGATCGCGACGGTACCATCGTACTTCAGCCACGAGTGCTTGTCCGACCACAGCAGTCGTTCTTCGTCGGTGGATGTCGGCGGCAGTCCCCAGGTCGGGCAAACGCCACGCGCGAACATCACCATCTGCTGTTCGAACCTCGGCAACCACTGGTGCCAATAGACGCGGACCAGGTCCGGCAACGGTTCACCAGTGCGCGTTTCGCCTTCGCTCCAGGTACCAAGCAGCGCGACGACAGGCGCCAACGGCGCTAGACGGCGCAGGCGCTGAAGGTCCCCGGGCGCGTGTTCGCCGGGGTGGACCTGGGCCAGCACGACCAGATCGGGCGGTTGCTCGTCGTCGTCGAGCCCGTCGGCGGCCAAAGCGATGCTCGACGCTCGGACGACGCGGCAAGTCGCATGCATCGCCGCGACCGCTTCGCGAAACTCCGGTCGCTCAGTATCGCCGATCAGCAATAGCTTCAGGTGCGGCGCGATTCGATGTTCTCCCTACCTATATCAATGATCGCCCGGTTCGGTGTTTATGGCGCGGCCCCTCATCTCCTGATCCCCTCACCTCCTCACCATATCAAAGATCGCCCGCTTCGGTGTTTTATTGCGCGCGTTGGCCCAGTGGGCCTGTTTTGTCCGGTTCGCTTCAGCCAGTCAGTTTTTGCTCCGCCTGTGCGATCAACTCGTGAACGCCGCGCGCGTCGGTTGCCGCGCGAAACTGCTCAAGAAAGTCGTGCGAGGCAATCAGCCGACTGAGCCGCGCCAAGACTTGAAGGTGTTCTCGATCGTCGGTCGAACAGATCAGAAAAAAAGTATCGGTAAGCACACCCCGGCTGCCGCCGAAAGGGATGCCGCGTTCGGTCCGGCCCAAGGCCAGGAAGGACTGCGCCAGGATCGTCGGCAAGGGGCGCCGCGGGTGCAAAAGCGCGACACCAATTTCCAAGGCCGTAGGGTGCATGTCCTCGCGGCTACGGACGGCCTCGGTCATTTTCACCGGGTCCCAAAGCCAGCCTGTCCGCGCCGCCAGCTCGACCATCGAGGTGATCACCGAGTTTCGCGTGCGCGCCGCGAGCGGCACCTCGATCGCCTCCAGCGGCAGCATCGCCGCGATCGACGGCGGGCCCTCGTCGAAATTGCCCGCGGAGGCCTGGAGCACCCCTTCGACTCGCACCAACTCGTCGTCGGCCGACAGTCCGATTCGCTCCTCGAGCCAGTGATGGATTTGCGCCTGCGCGAACCGCCAGCCGCCGGCGACGCGCCGGCCGGGCAACTTGCCGCGCTCGGCCAGCTTCTGCACCTGGGCCGCTCCCAGATGCAAGTAGGCCGCCAAGCTCTCCGTATCGAAATCTTCTTCGGACATGGCGGTATTCTGGCCCAGCGGGGGCGCGGTTGTCCACCCCGATCGCTCCGTGGGGCGGGTTTCCAACCTGCCATAGCGAGGTGTATGGCAGGTTGGAAACCTGCCCCACGAGCCGGGGCATCGCTGACGCTCTGCCAGCAGCCACCACTCTCATGCAAAGGTCTCATCATCCGCCGCGTGAAGAATAATCCGGGCTGGCCGCGTCGCAATCCGGGTGTTACCGTATGCCGTCAGGAGACCGGAAACGGAATGAATTCCGTTCTACAGTCGG
>DATLQY010000014.1:0-10702 GCA_035534975.1 Pirellulales bacterium | reverse complement strand
GATTCTCGCCGTCAACTGAAGGAGTTGCGTCAGTATGTCTCCTTTCGCGGCAGCGGTGCTGCTGGCCAACCGCACGTAGTGGTACTTTGCCGCACCTTTACCACCATGTTCCCTCGCTTGGTACGGCCGTGCGTCCCCCGGCGGCGCCCATATGACAAGGATCCGTTTGCCCTGAAAAACCTCCGGGGCCACAACCGGTTGGTACTCAGGATCGATTCGAGCCAGACAGCCGCCGAAGATCTCCCTTTGGATCAGGTCAACGTCGAGATCGTCCAGTCCATGGGGCGGCAGGATCGGCAGGCCCTCGGACTCATCGACGCCTAGTACCAAGTATCCGCCGTTCAGATTTTGCAAATCGTTGGCGAATGCGCAGACGGTCCGAAACACGGCGTCGGCGATCACGTCGTTCCAGCTTTTCTTGAACTCGCGGCGCGCCGACTCGATTGAACGCGCATGGACCAGATCTTCGAGTGCGATGGGCAGGATGTTCACGCGAATCACCTCGCAGACAGAATCATCCGGATTCAGGGATCCTCGCTCGGCGCATTGCCCGCGGAGGGCGCCGAGAGATCGGCGGCGACGAGCTCGCGGTCGTTACGCGCGAAGACATGGCGGTAGGCGTAGGCCGGGTGCGCCCAGCAAACGCCGCGGTTCAACTGCTCGATGGTCGGATCGATCAGCTTGGCACGGCTGATTTCCTCGTACCCGCCGGGCGACAGCTTGGTAATCAACAGTTCCCCGCGCTCGTTGAACATCCAGACCTTGCCGGCGTTTTCGACCATGTGGATCGTAAACCAGCGGATCTTGGGGCCCGGCTTGCCCGAACCCCGCATCGGTTGGAGGCTTTCCCAGAGCCGGTCTCCCGTCTTCGCGTCGAGACAACGCAGCTCGCCGTAGCTGTCGACCCCATAGACGAAGTCGCCTTGCAAGAGGGGAGTACTGATGATCGAGTGCAGCGCCTCGGTCTGTTTTTCGTTGGGTCCTAGCCGCCGCCAGATTTGCTCGACGGCCAATTCGTCGGGCTTGAGCCTGAGCATCAGCGCGCCGTCGTAGAACGAGCTGACGAACAGCCGCCCGCCCGCGGCCACGGGCGTGGCGATCGAGATCACCATCTCCTTTGGTTGAAATGGGTGTTGCCAATGGACCTGGCCGGAACGCGGATCGAGCCCGACGACGTTGGCGCCGGTCCAACAGGCCAACACGCGGCGGCCGGCTTGCTCAACCATGATCGGCGCGGCATACGAGGCCGCGTCGTCGAGCGCGCGCCAGCGTTCTTCACCCGTTTTCACGTCGAATGCCACCAGGCACGCGCCAGCGGAACCGCCGATCTGCACGATGACTTGGCCCTGCTCGACCAAGGGCGATGCGGCGATGCCCCAGATCGGCATGCGGATCTTGTACTCGATGTTGAGGTCGCGCTTCCAGAGCACGCTTCCGCGGGCGGCGTCGAAGCAGAACAGGTGCCCCATCGCGCCCAGTGCGAACGCGCGGCCGTCGTCGATCGTCACCGAAGCGCGCGGACCGGCTTCGTAACCGACCCCTTTGTACAGGCAGTCGTACTCGTGGCTCCAAAGCCTTTCGCCGCTTTGCCAGTCGAAGCAATGGACGCGCTCGATTTGTTTCGGTTCGGTCACGCGGTCGGTCACATAGACCCGGCCATCGGCCACCGTCGGGCCGCTGTAGCCGCTGGAGATCGGCGCGCGCCAGCGGAGCTTGATTTGCGACTGGGGGAACTTCTCCAGCAGGACGGTTTCGCGCCACACTCCGTCGCGGTTCGGCCCGCGCCACTGCGGCCAATCGTCGGCCCTCGCGGTGGAAACCATCAATGACACGGCCCACAAGCCGAAAAGTACACCATGAACGGTCCGCATGTTCCAACGTCTCCCAGGAGTGCCCTCGGTTCGCCACGAATAGTCGGTCGCGTGTCAAGTATAATGTGGCGAGTGGTTGGGCGTCAGCCCCCCGGTGATTCAGATTACGTGGGTGGCAGTTGCAACCGATGCGGAGCAACGAAGACGGCACGCCCGCCGAATCGGAGCGCCTCGGATCGCGGTTTTCCGCCCCTGACGCTCGACGAGTACCTGGAATTGCTCGACTGGACTGGGTATCTTCACGAGTGATGAGCGAAGTCACCCAAATCCTCAACGCGATTGAATCCGGCGAGCCAAGAGCGGCCAAGGAGTTGCTGCCATTGGTGTATGACGAGTTGCGAAAGCTGGCGGCAGCCAGGCTGGCGCAGGAGAAGCCCGGCCAGACGCTCGACGCCACGGCCTTGATCCACGAAGCTTACCTACGGTTGGTTGGCAACGGGGACGCGCCACAGTGGGACCACCGAGGTCACTTCTTCGCCGCGGCTGCCGAGGCGGTGCGGCGGATTCTTGTCGACCGGGCGCGGCGCAAGCAAAGTGTGAAGCATGGCGGAATGCGCGTCCGGCAAGAGCTTGAAGAGGCTTGCCTCATGGCGCCCGAGCCCAGCGAAGACTTCGTCGCGTTGAGCGACGCATTGGACCGATTGTCGTCGACCGACCCTCAGGCAAGCGAACTCGTCAAGCTGCGGTACTTCGCGGGCCTGACTTCCAGCGACGCCGCCGCGGCTATGGGCATTTCGCCCAGAACCGCCGACCGGCTATGGGTTTATGCGCGCTCTTTCTTGCTGCGGGAGCTCGAAGGGAGTTAGATGGTCGTGCGTGATCCTGGGAGGCACACGTCTCTTTAGGGAACCCCCTCCGTGGCGTTCCGCGTTCCCAGGATCACGCAAGGTCATTTGAAAGGCTGGGAACCGTGGAAACCTGTCTATTTTGTTTGGCGAACTTCGCCGCTGGATTTCGCATTGTTTAGCGGAGGAGAAGAATCATTGGTTCGCGAACCAGGACAGTTCCCATGAACGAACGCGAAATCTTTGACGCCGCGGTCGCGATGGCCGACGCGGCAGAGCAGGCGGCGTTCATTGCTCGGGCCTGCGGCGACGACGCGGCCGGGCGACTTCGGTTGGAAGAGTTATTGGATGCTCAGCGGCGATTGGGCGGCTTCTTGGCGTCGCCCGTGGCTGGCGCGGCGCCGACGGTCGACCCGCCGTCGCCCGTGGGCGCGGGCACGTCGATCGGTCTCTACAAGCTGTTGCAGCAGCTTGGCGAGGGAGGGATGGGCTCGGTTTGGGCGGCCGAGCAAACCGAGCCGGTCAAGCGCCGGGTGGCTCTGAAACTCATCAAGCCCGGCATGGATTCGGCCCAGATCCTGCGCCGCTTCGAGGCGGAAAGGCAGGCCCTGGCCCTGATGGACCACACGCACATTGCCAAAGTGCTCGACGCCGGTACGACCCCCGAGGGCCGCCCCTACTTCGTCATGGAACTGGTCAAAGGCGTGCCGATCACTAAGTACTGTGACGAGGTCCACTCGTCGCTGGACGAACGGCTGCGGCTCTTCGTCCCAGTCTGTCAGGCGATCCAGCACGCCCATCAAAAGGGCGTCATTCATCGCGACGTCAAGGCGTCTAACGTGCTCATCGCGATGCAAGACGGCAAGCCGGTACCGAAGGTGATCGACTTTGGGGTGGCCAAGGCGCTGCACCAGAACCTGACCGAGGGCTCGATGTACACCGAAATCGGCCAGGTCGTGGGCACGCTGGAATACATGAGCCCCGAACAGGCCCAGCTCAGCGCCATGGACATCGACACCCGGACCGACGTCTACTCATTGGGCGTGCTGCTCTACGAGTTACTCACCGGCACCACCCCCTTGGACCACAAGCGGCTCAAGCAGGCGGCGCACGCCGAGATGTTGCGGATGATCCGGGATGAGGAGCCGCCCAAGCCAAGCACTCGGCTTTCGGAGTCGAACGAATCGCTGGCCAGTTTGGCGGCGCAACGACGGACCGAGCCGGCGCGGCTCACCAAGGCGGTGCGCGGCGAGTTGGACTGGATTGTGATGAAGGCCCTGGAAAAGGACCGCACGCGGCGCTACGAAACGGCGAACGGGCTTGCGCGCGACGTCGAGCGGCACCTGCGGGACGAGCCGATCGAGGCCTGCCCGCCGAGCACCAGCTACAAACTGCGAAAGTTCATCCGCCGAAACAAGGGCCGGGTGATCGCCGCGGGGCTGGTGTTGCTGGCTTTGGTCAGCGGCCTGATCGGCACGACGTGGGGTATGATTCGTGTGGAACAGGCGCGCCAAGCCGAGGCCGAGCAGCGAGCCGTCGCCCAGGCGAACGAGCGGAAAGCCGTTGCGGCGGTCGAACGAGAACGGCTGGCATTGCGGCGAGAAACCGAGCAACGAGTTGAGGTGGGCCGAACACGCGCGATCACGATGGCCGACTCGCTCTTGACGGCCGAGGCGGCAGCCGTGCCGTACAGGCTCGAAAATCTGCGGCCCGTGGCTCGGTTGGCCCTGATGCGAATGCGCGAGCATTTCACCGATCAGCATCTGGACGACGTCCAACGCCTGCGCGCCGCCTACGCCTTGGCCGACGTGGGCGAAGCGCCGCGGGACTTCTTGCTTGACGCCGTCGCGACGGCGCCGGCCGACGAGTGCCGCAACGTGGTCGCGGCACTCGCGCACGTTGGCGAGACCGCCCTGCCGGAGTTGGCCCGGCGCGCGGCCAGTGAGACCGGTGCCGCCGCGAAGGCGCGCTACGCGATTGTGGCCTTGCACCTGGGCGACCCGAAGCCCGCAACCGACGCCCTTACGGTGCGCGGCGACCCGATCCACCGCACGGCCCTGATTCACGGCTATGCCACTTGGCACGGCGGCTTGGGCCTTGCGGCCGAACTGCTGCACACCACCTTAGGTCAGGCTTTCCAGCCTGACTCCGTCGTCGGCCATGCCGATGCCCGGGCGTCGGCGAGTCAGGCTGGAAAGCCTGACCTACAGCCGAGCGACAACCCGGCGTTTCGCTCCGGACTCTGCGCGGCGGTGGGTTTGATGGTGCCTGAGACGCTGGAGCAAGGCGAGCGCGAGGCGGCCACTCAAGCGCTCACGGAGCTTTATCTGCGCGACCCGGCCGGAGCAACCCACGCCGCCGCGGGTTGGGCGCTGCGGCAGTGGAGGCAAGATTTACCTGCGATCGCCCCAACGTCACGCCCGCCCTCGGATCGCCGCTGGTTCGTCAACGGGCAGGGAATGACGATGATCGAAGTCGCCGCGGGCAAGTTCACCATGGGGACGGCCGGCGAGGACGCTTTCCCGCACGAGAAGTTTCCCCACGAGGTGACTTTGACGCGGCCGTATTACCTCTGCGACCGCGAGGTCACGGTCGAACAGTTCCAGCGCTTCATGGACGATGCCGCGTACCCTGCCGCCGAAAAGCCCCAAGACTGGCAGGAGGCGTTCCAGCAATGGAAGGAAATCAGCCCAACATCGGATTGCCCCGTGCAGGGCGTAAGTTGGTTCGACGCGGTCTTGTACTGTAACTGGCTGAGCACGCAGGAGGGAAGGAAGCCGTGCTACGAGCGCACGGGCGAAAAAAAGAAACTCATGGACTCTCTACAAAAACCCCCGGGGCAGGAGTACGACGACTGGCGTTGTGACTTCGCGGCCGACGGCTACCGATTGCCGACCGAGGCCGAGTGGGAGTTTGCCTCGCGGGCGGAAAGCTCCGCCGCGTTTTGCTACGGGAGTGACGAGGATCTGTTGCCTCAATACGCCTGGTTCATGGTGAACGGAAAATCGCGAACGTGGCCAGGTGGGGCGAAATTGCCAAACGCCTTCGGGCTATTCGACATGCACGGCAACATCTCGGAGTGGTGTTGGGATTGGCCTTGGATCGGCGGCTACCCGCCCGACGCGGTCAGGGATCCGACCGGCGGCGCCGCTGGGTTTGGCCGCGTGTATCGCGGTGGCACTTTCAACAGCGGCGCGTTCTATTGTCGTTCCGCGTACCGAACTGGCCTCGGGTTCCAACCGATGATCCGCTTCTCCATTGGGTTTCGGGTGTCGTCTGGCCATTAGCCCGTTCGTTCCCGTCGGCTGAATCGCCGGCCTCGTAGGCCCGTGGGCCAGCGACGGTTTTCGTGGTATCATACGTCGTGACGAGGCGCTCATGAACGAACGCGAAATCTTTGACGCCGCCGCCGCGATGGCCGACGCGGCCGAGCAGGCGGCGTTCATTGCTCGGGCCTGCGGCGACGACGCGGCGGGGCGACTTCGGTTGGAAGGGTTATTGGATGCTCAGCGGCGATTGGGCGGCTTCTTGGCGTCGCCCGTGGCTGGCCCGGCGCCGACGGTCGACCCGCCGTCGCCCGTCGGCGCGGGCACATCGATCGGTCCCTACAAGCTGTTGCAGAAGCTCGGCGAGGGAGGGATGGGCTCGGTTTGGGCGGCCGAGCAGACCGAGCCGGTCAAACGCCGGGTGGCCCTGAAACTCATCAAGCCCGGCATGGACTCCGCCCAGATTCTGCGCCGCTTCGAGGCGGAACGGCAGGCCCTGGCCCTGATGGACCACACGCACATTGCCAAAGTGCTCGACGCCGGTACAACCCTGGAGGGCCGCCCCTACTTCGTCATGGAACTGGTCAAGGGCGTGCCGATCACAAAATACTGCGACGAGGTCCACTCGTCGCTGGGCGAAAGGCTGCGGCTCTTCGTCCCGGTCTGTCAGGCGATCCAGCACGCTCATCAAAAGGGCATCATCCATCGCGACATCAAGCCATCCAACGTGCTCATCGCGATGCAAGACGGCAAGACGGTGCCGAAGGTGATCGACTTTGGGGTGGCCAAGGCGCTTCACCAGAACCTAACCGATGGGTCGATGTACACCGAAATCGGCCAGGTCGTGGGCACGCTGGAATACATGAGCCCCGAACAGGCCCAACTCAGCGCCATGGACGTCGACACCCGGACCGACGTCTACTCGTTGGGCGTGCTGCTCTACGAGTTGCTCACCGGAACCACTCCCTTGGACCACAAGCGGCTTAAGCAGGCGGCGCACGCCGAGATGTTGCGGATGATCCGGGAGGAGGAGCCGCCCAAGCCAAGCACTCGACTTTCAGAGTCGAAAGCATCGCTGGCCAGTTTGGCGGCGCAACGACGGACCGAGCCGGCGCGGCTCACCAAGGCGGTGCGGGGCGAGTTGGACTGGATTGTGATGAAGGCCCTGGAAAAGGACCGCACGCGGCGCTACGAAACGGCGAACGGGCTTGCGCGCGACGTCGAGCGGCACCTGCGGGACGAGCCGATCGAGGCGTGCCCGCCGAGCGCCAGCTACAAACTGCGAAAGTTCATCCGCCGAAACAAGGGACGGGCGATCGCCGCGGGGCTGGTGTTGTTGGCTTTGGTCGGCTGCTTGATCGCAACGACCTGGGGTATGATTCGTGTGGAACAGGCGCGCCGAGCCGAGGCCGAGCAGCGGGCCGTGGCCCAGGCGAACGAGCGAAAAGCCATTGCGGCAGTCGAAAAAGAACGGCTGGCAAAGCGGCGAGAAGAGGAGCAACGAGCGGAAGTTGGCCGAACACGCGCGATCACGATGGCCGACTCGCTCTTGACGGCCCAGGCGGTAGCCGTGCCGTACGTGCTCGAAAACCTGCGGACCGCGGCTCCGATGGCCCTGGGGCGAATGCGCGAGCATTTCACCGATCAGCGCCTGGACGACGTCCAACGCCTGCGCGCCGCCTGCGCCTTGGCCGAACTCGGCGAAGCGCCGCGGGACTTCTTACTTGACGCCGTCGCGACGGCGCCGCCCGTCGAGTGCCGCAACGTGATCGCGGCGCTCGCGCGCGTTGGCGAGACCGTCCTGCCAGAGTTGGCCCGGCGCGCGGCCAATGAGAGCGGTGCCGCCGTGAAGGCGCGCTACGAGATTGTGGCCTTGCACCTGGGCGACCCGAAGCCCGCAACCGACGCCCTTACGGTGCGCGGCGACCCGATCCATCGCACGACCCTGATCCACGCCTACGCCCATTGGCACGGCGACCTGGGCGTTGCGGCCGAACTACTGCGTACCACCGTAGGTCAGGCTTTCCAGCCTGACTCCGTCGTCGTCCATGCCGACGCCGCGGCGTCGGCGAGTCAGGCTGGAAAGCCTGTCCTACCGCCGAGCGACAACCCGGCTTTTCGCTCCGGACTTTGTGCGGCAGTGGGTAGGATCGCGCCTGAGACGCTGGAGCGAGGCGAGCGCGAAGCGACCAGCCAAGCGCTCACGGAGCTTTACCTGCGCGACCCGGCGGGAGCGACCCACGCCGCCGCGGGTTGGGCGCTGCGGCAGTGGAAGCAAGATCTGCCTGCGATCGCCCCAACGTCACGCCCGCCATCGGATCACCGCTGGTTCGTCAACGGGCAGGGGATGACGATGATCGAGGTCGCCGCCGGCAATTTCACCATGGGGACCGCTGGCGAGGGCGGTAATGAATACGAGAACCCCCCCCACGACGTGGCCTTGACGCGATCATACTACCTCTGCGACCGCGAAGTCACGGTCGAGCAATTTAAGCGCTTTATGGACGACGCAGAGCACCCCGCCGCCGAAAAGGCCCAAGGCTGGCAGGAATTCGGGCATTTCCAGAAGCAATTCCTGAACTCCAAATACTACAGAAGGCCGACGCCCGATTGCCCGGTGCAAAGCGTAAGTTGGTTCGATGCCGTGCTGTACTGCAACTGGCTGAGCACGCGAGAGGGAAGGAAGCCATGTTACGAGCGGACCGGCGAAAAAGAGAAGATCAAGGACTCTCGGAACAAGGAGCAGGAGTGGGACGTCTGGCGTTGTGACTTCGTGGCCGACGGCTACCGATTGCCGACGGAGGCCGAGTGGGAGTTTGCCGCGCGAGCGGGAAGCTCCGCCGCGTTTTGCTACGGGAGCGACGAGGATCTGTTGTCGCAATACGCCTGGTTTCTCGTGAACGGAAAATCGCAAATGCGAACGTGGCCAGGTGGGGCGAAATTGCCAAACGCCATCGGGCTATTCGACATGCACGGCAACGTCGGAGAGTGGTGTTGGGATTGGAACGGCGGCTACCCCACCGATGCGGTAAACGATCCAACCGGGCCCGCCGCCGGGTCGGCCCGCGTGCTTCGCGGTGGAGGATCACTCAACGTTGCGTCCGGCTGTCGTTCCGCTCTCCGCTTCGGCAAGGCTCCGATGCAACGATTCGACGGGTTTCGGGTGTGTTGCGGCCGTTAGCCCGCGCGTTCCAGTCGTCATTTGAAGTTGGCCCGATGGTGGTGGGAGCCCCGCTGCGCGGGTTCACCTCCAGAGGCGACGATCGGCTATTTGAGGGGCCGGCGGAGCCGGTCATGTGTCGCGGCCAACGTGAGGGCCGCGTAACGTAAATACTTCACGCGGCCGAAAATGAGACATTATTTTCACGAGAAAGTTGGTGGCTGGCGGCAGAGCGTAAGCGATGCCCCACGGCTCTGCCCCGGCCACCGTGAATGTCTCATTCGTGGCCGCGTGCGGTATAACAAGGGCTGGCGCACCCCGCTCGCCAAGTCCGCACCAGTCTAACGCGGGAAGGTGAAACGAGAAAGGAGAGCAAAGGTTGATTCTGGACTGCCGAGCAAGCTAGGGCGGTGCTGCCTCGCCGGCAACCGGCGGAATTCGACAGCAATCGGCCGCGCAGACGTCATGGCTCGGCCCGCATTGGCCGAGGGCCCGGCGATCGGCGAGCCCGTTCATCCGTTCCACGATCAATTCGCGGTACATCGCGATCACCAGCGGGTGCGTTCCCACCGTCGCCGCGCGGACCATGTGGACTCCTAGTTCGCCGCACAACTGCTTGGTTTCGATATCGAGATCGAAGAGTACTTCGAGGTGATCGGAAATGAAGCCGATCGGCGACAGGACAACGTCGCGCACTCCCGTCGCGGCAAGCTCTCTGAGCCTGTCGGCCACGTCGGGCCCAAGCCAGGGCTGCGTCGCCGGGCCGCTTCGGCTTTGGTAAGACAAGTCCCACGCCGGGCGATCGAGTCCCCGCGAAACCAGTCGGCATGCTTCGAGCAATTGGGCTTCATAACGGCAGTTGACGGCCATCGACAGCGGGATGCTGTGGGCCGTGTACAGCAACCGCGCCGCCGCGCGGCGGTCGGCCGGCAAACGGTCGATCGCCTCACGCATGCGCTCGGTCATGGCGCCGATGAAGCCGGGGTGGTTGTAGAAGGCGCGCAGCTTGTCGACTCGCGGCGCCGACGGTCCCACTTGGGCCTGGGCCGCCGCGATGTCCTCCAGGTACTGCCGGCAACCCGAGTAGGAGCTGTAGGCCGAAGTGAAGAGCGCCAGCGCGCGTCGGACGCCGTCGGCCCCCATTTGCCTGAGCGTGTCGGCCAGGAGCGGGTGCCAATTACGGTTGCCCCAGTAAATCGGCAGCTTGGGTCCGTGCGAGGCCAACTCGGCCTCGAGCGCATGGATCAATGCCCGGTTTTGATCGTTGATCGGGCTCTTGCCGCCGAAATGGTGATAATGATCGGCCACCTCCAGCAGCCGCCGGCGCGGAATGGGTTTGCCACGCGCGACATTTTCCAAAAACGGCAAGACGTCCTCGGGCCGCTCCGGTCCGCCGAAGGAGACCAGCAGCACCGCGTCGAAAGGTTGTGAGTTGGCGTCGGGCATGACCATAGATACATATTATACTGTGAACGGCCGGGCATGAGATAATCGCGGTGGCTGCCCGTCGCCGACAAAGCCACCGCCCTTGCTAGCACGGGAAAAACCTGGGGGCACTGCCATTGGAACAACTACTTCGCCGAAGCCCTCTCTGCCGCGGTCTGAGCGGCGCCGAAATCA
>DATLQY010000013.1:0-11458 GCA_035534975.1 Pirellulales bacterium | reverse complement strand
CCAGCAGTTCGGCGCTCATGGTCATCAGCACCCGGTAGTTGCCGGCGCAGTGATCGACCAAGGTGTCGAGGAGTCCGCTCGTCATGAGCGTCGGATTACCGGCCTTGCTCAGAGCGTGGTCGAGCAGCTCCAGAAGTTCTTCCCGCGTGGCGGACTCCGTCAGCAACCGGGTGCGGATCCTGCTGCCCAAGGGAATCAGTTCCGGATGCCGCAACAGTTCCAGCAGCCGTCCGTCACCGGCCAAGACCACGAAAAGGCCAGAAAAAGACACCCATAGTCTCTCGGCAATTTCGGGGAAATGGCGAACCTCGCGCCTGTGCGTGGTGGCGCCGGAAAAAGACATCCTACTCCGGGGGCAGAATGGGCGAGTTAGGTAGGTTTCGGTTGCCGCCCCGCCGGCGTTTCGCCCGCCTTCCGCGAGACACTCGTGAACTTAGCGGTGCCGGTAGTCAGCCACAACAGCCATCCGGGTCCACGTTCTCGTCTCTGGTGACTTCGATCTCGCCCGCCCGGGCGCTCAGCCCGATCGCCGCCGCCCCCGCCGATCCCCTGGCGTACGTCGCGGCCGTCAACAACATGGTCCAGCAAGGCGCGCCGGCGCTGGCCGGCTCGCAGCCCGGCTGGCTGCATCTTTGGGACGCCTCCAGCGGCAATCTGCTCCGCCAGTGGTCAAACCGGCGTAGACTGGGCCGCGTTCGACTTGGACCTTGGTTTGCCGAACCATTCGCCTACACCCATCGCAGATTCTTCCACGTCTTGGCTCGGCTCGGCCGACGCAGGTGAACCCAGCGCCGCGAAGCGATGCTCCGGCCTCGCTTGGCAAGCGGGTAGGTCACGGGCACGGGGCACGAATTGGCAACAATTTGGTCACGGCACTGGCCGTGTCACCCCAGTGCCGGTACAATTTCCCCAAACCACCGCGATTCCAGGAGCTGATTCATGCAAAGTCCCACGAGAACGTGTCCCGATTGCGATTCCCCGATCGTTCTTCGGCACCATGAGTTCGACCGGCGCGATTTTCTCAAGACGGCCGGCGCCGCGTCGCTGGCGACCGTGGCCGCGGGACCGCTGAGCTCCTGGGGCCGGGCCGCCGAGCCGAGCGAGACGACCCCGCCCGAGTCGTTGGTCAAAGTGCTCTTCGACACGTTGACGCCGGGCCAACGCGAGAAGCTTTGTTTTGACTGGGACTACAAGCACCCGCAACACGGCCTGTTGCGCACGCGCGTGGCGAACAACTGGCACATCACCGAACCGGTGATCAACAGCGACTTCTTCACCGCCGACCAGAAAGCGATCATCCGCGACGTCTTCGAGGGAATCATCCAACCCGATTGGCACGCGCGCATCGACCGCCAGCTCGATGACGACGCGGGCGGGTTCGGCGAGGAGCAGAACATCGCCATTTTCGGCACGCCCGGCGAAGGCAAATTCGAGTTCGTGATGACCGGTCGGCACATGACGCTGCGCTGCGACGGCAATTCGGCCGACCACCTGGCGTTCGGCGGACCGATCTTCTATGGCCACGCGGCCAACAGTCTGTTCAACGAACCGGCCAGCCACGAAGACAACGTCTTCTGGCCCCAGGCCCTTGCGGCCAACCAACTCTTCACGATGCTCGACGGCCAGCAGCGGAAAAGGGCGCAGGTCGCGAAGTTGCCGAAAGAAGAGGCCGTCGGCTTCCGCGCCAGCGGTCAGTCGTTTCCCGGCATTCCCGTGCCCGAGCTTTCGGCCGATCAAAAGGGGCTCGTGCAACAGGTGCTGGCGAAACTGATCGAACCCTACCGCCAAAGCGACCGCGATGAGGTGACCCATTGCCTCGAGGCCCAAGGGGGGCTCGACCGCTGCGCCTTGGCCTTTTACCAGGAAGGCGATCTTGGCGACGACCAGGTGTGGGACTGTTGGCGGCTCGAAGGCCCGGCCTTTGTCTGGTACTTCCGCGGCACTCCGCACGTTCATGTTTGGGTCAACGTGGCCGACGATTCGTCGGTGAAGACGAATACCGTGGCCTACGTTTGAATTGTCCCCGCCAATCCCACCAACCGCGCCAATCGGACCCTCCGATTTGCTTCGGGCTTTGCCGTGACGTATGGATTGGAGGCGGTTCCTCGCGACGTACAGTAAAAACGGGACCGCCTTGAACGATAAGGCAAGCGACGACCATGGCGACGCCAAACGGGGTGGATGCGGCGTTTTACAAGCAGGTTCATCGCTTGGTATCGAAGCGGGTGCAAACCGGCGACGCCAACCGCGAAAAGCAACGGCGCGGCGCTCGTTGCGTGCAGCGCATCGCGGTCTGCCTCGATGGCCGGATGCCCGAGCTCGTCGCGTTTCAGGAAGTGGAGTGCCAGGACCTTTCGGCCGGCGGCTTTTCTTACCTTTGGACCGAACCGACTCAGGCGGAAACACTGGCCGTCGAATTGGGCGTGGCGCCGGTATTGTTCTACGTCACCGCCCGTGTGGTTCACGTCTCCGAGATCAGGCTGGGCGCCGACGTCAGGTTTCTGGTGCGCTGCCGTTTCATCGGCCGTTTGACGCCCGAAGAGGCCCTGGCGAAGGATGAAGGATGAAGTCGAAATCCTGAACCAATGACCAGTGACCAATGACCAGTGACAAATGACATTTTCCGCCTTCATCCTTCCGCCTCATCACCATCGCGTACTTTGAAGCGCTTCTTGGCGCTCGAGTTCCTCGATGGCGGCAAGTAATTGCAAGCGGATCTCCTTCAATCGCCCCTCGTCGAATACCTTGTGTCCCGCCTGGTCGGTGACGTAGAAGACGTCGACGACCTGGTCAAGATAGGTGCCGATCTTGGCCACCGACACGGACAAGCCCGATTGGAACAGCGACCGGGCAATCGTGTAGAGCAACCCCATACGATCGGCGGCGAAGACGTCGAAGATCGTGTGGCGGTTCGATGTCGCATTGTCGACGCGAACCTGCGCGGCGAGCGGCGTGAGCGCCGCCGGCGTCCTCTCGGCTCCCGGTCGCCACACGCGCCGAAACACGGGCTGGGTGCCCGACGGCTGACGCAATGACTCGACCAACGCGAGGCAGACGTCATCGATCCGCCCCTGCGGCGGAGCACCGGCGAAATCGGGATCATGAACGTAAAAGCGGTCGAAGATCAGTCCGTCGGCCAGTGTGTGGATTTCGGCCGAGAGGATTTGCAGTCCTTTGTGCGCCAGCGCCCCGGCGAGCTTGTGAAACACGCCCGGCGTGACGGCCTCGAACGTGCCCACCTTGTATTCGATCGCGCCGGTTTCCTCCTGGTAGCGGCCCAGGGCCAGGACACCGCCATGCGCCAGAGAGGACAGTTGGTCGAGTTCGGCAGCCAGGTGCGGCGGCGGCGTTCCGAACAGGTAGGCGGCGGGCAGCTCGGCGAGTTGCCTCTCGAACCAGCCCCGGCGGTTGGAATCTTCGACGCAGGCGAGCACCACGGCGCGGCGGTCGCGCAAGTAATCCTCCGATGCCAACGCCGGGGCCTCGCCCGCCAGGTGCTGCATTGCGCGGCGGTGCAGCTCGGACAAAACCTCGATCTTCCAGGCGTTGAGCACGCCGGGACCGACCGCGGCCATGTCGGCGGCCGTGAGCACGAACAGCATCTGCATGGCTTCGGGCGAACCGACTTCGACGGCGAACCGCACCACGAGCTGGTCGTCGCTCGTGTCCCGGCGGAACGCCAGGTGCGCCATCAGCAGGTGTTTGTGGACCAGGAAGCAGAGCGTCTCGGTGTCGGCTTCGCTCAGCCCCAGCCGCCGGGCCGTTTCGCGGGCGATCCGCAGTCCGACCTCGCTATGGTCCTCGGCGTACCCCTTGCCCAGATCGTGTAACAACAGGGCCAGGTGCAACAACCACTTTCGTTGGAGGCGCCGATACACGGATCCCAATGGCCCGGGATCGCTCTGGAACTGCGTGGCGATTTCGACCGCCCGCAGGCAGTGCTCGTCGACGGTGTACTTGTGGTACTCGTTGAACTGCAAAAGGCAGCGCGCGTGACCAAAGGCCGGAATGATCTTGTCGAGCACGCCCATTTCGTGCAGCCCACGCAAGAGCGACGCCAGCCGCGCCGGCCTGGACATGAGCGCGAGGAACCGATCGGCGGTCTGGCGCGTGAGCTCACCAGAGAGGCCGGGCACCGCGGCGCGAACCGCCTCGCAGGTGGCGTGACCGATTTGTTTGTCGTAGAGGTTCGCCAGGTCCGCCAGCCGCAGGATCTGCTCCAGGCTGCCTTTGAGTTTGGCCAGTCCGCGCGCGTTGGCGGCAATTTGCGTCGGTCCGATGCGAAAATCCCTTTCGAACCGGTGGCTGAACAGCGGCCCCAGCCATTCGCCCCATCGCGGCCCAGGACGCGAGTTGGCGATGAACCGCTGCACGACGTGGCTGACGCCGTCGGTAATCCGGAAATACTCGCGCATGAATTGTTCGACCGGCAACAGTCCGGAATCTCCCTTGAAACCATGGGCCTCGGCCAGGCGAAGCTGCTCGGCCCGGTCGAGCAAGTCGTACGACTTTCCGGCATGAAAGTGCATCTCATTCCGCAGCCGCAGCAGGAACTCAAGCGCTCGGCGGACGGTGTCATGGTCCTCGGGCGTCAAAGCACCCCGCAGCCGAAGGCCATCGGGATCGTTCAGCCCGAAGCGCACGAAGCCAATCCAACGCAATAGTTGAATGTCGCGCAGTCCGCCGCGCGAACGCTTGACGTTGGGCTCGAGCAAGTAGACCGTTTCGCCGTACTGAAGCCGCTCTTTGCGGCGGGCTGCTTCGATGGCCGCCATCAGACCGGCCGCGCGGCGCTGCGACTGTCTCCTGAAGCGGCGGAGGAACCTGCCGTACACGGCCTCGCTGCCGGCTAACAATCTCGATTCAGCCAGCGAAGTACAGATCGTGGTGTCCTTGCGGGCGAGTTGGCAGGCCTGCGCGGGCGTGCGAACGCTTTGCCCTGGCACCAGGCCGGCGTCGAACAAGTCGCGTACCAACCGCTGGGCCAAAGGCGCGACCCGGCGCTCGGCGCCCGCGGAGTACAGTAGCATCAGGTCGATGTCGGAGAACGGGGCCACATCGCGCCGGCCGTAGCCACCGTGGGCCACCAGCGCAACGATCTCACCGGTGGCATCGTCCCCCATGTCGGCCAGCGCGGCCCCGAATAATTCGAGGACCACCTCGTCGAACAGGTCAGCCAGCGCGCCTGAGACCTGGATTCCTGGGGAGCCTTTGGCGTGCCGGCGCCGCAGCTTCTCGCGTCCTTCAGCCAGCCGTTCTCGGGCGGCCACGACACCGGCGCGCATGGCGGGAACGACGCTCATCAAATGGCTTCTTCGCCGGTTTCGCCCGTTCGGATGCGCACCGTTTCATCGAGACTGACGACGAAGATTTTGCCGTCGCCGATCTGGCCGGTCTGCGCGGCGCGCATAATGGTGTCGATGGCCTTCTGCACTCCGGCGTTGGGCACAACGACCTCGACCTTGACCTTGGGCACGAAATCGACGGCGTATTCCGTGCCGCGGTACATTTCCGTGTGCCCCTTCTGCCGGCCGAAGCCACGCACTTCGGTGATCGTCATTCCCTGGATGCCATGTTCACTCAGGGCGTTCTTGACGTCCTCGAGCTTGAAGTGCCGAATGATGGCTTCGATCTTCTTCATCGCCGTCTCCTAGGGCCTGGTCGCCGAGATTCATTATCGGCGAAAGGGCCGTGCAAATCAAATGCAACGCCATCAGGCTAACCGCCGGAGGGCAAACAGTAAAGTGGCGGCGGGCATGGGTGGTGGCCGCCGGCTCCCGGCGCCATGACGATCCGTGAAACCGGATGATTCCGCGCTCCGAAAGCGGGATCGTTGCGAAGCAACGAGATTGCGAATTGAACACCGCAAGCGCAGCGAAGAAAACCGATCTCCGCCATCCCCACGCCAGTGAGCGAGCCGCGTAGCGGCGCGGTCGTGACCGTGCCACCCTCCGCCCCTCGCGCGACGTCGCGCTGGCTTTTTGTAGGGGGATGCGGAGTCGGTTTTCTTCGCGCAGCGTGTTGGGCCGGCAGGGCGGCGCTGTCGCCGCTTTTGCCACGGCGATTTCGGTCCTTGGCTGCGGGTGGTGGTCCAACGGTGAATGAGCATGCTTTTCAAGCCCTGGCATTGATCAGTGTCAGGCAACCCGCCTGTGACAAAGCCGAGACGCTGACGCAAGCCACCATCTGCGACCACGGCGGCGGGCGCATTCGCGAGCAAGCCCAGGCAAGGCGTCCAATGGCGAAGACCGTCGTTGCGACTCGCGCGCGGCGAATGGGTATCGCGATCGACACGGTCGAACATCACATCTATTGGGCCGACGTGGATCCGGGAAACATCGTCCGCGGCGGCCTTGACGGGAGATCCGCTGCCGAGGTCCCGTCGAGCAATCTGTCGGGCGTATCGTGGGCGGCCAAGAGCGCCATGACCCGTCGCCGCAAATCCGGTCCATCGGCGCATTCGAGCTCGAGAATAGCCTCTCTCGCCGCCAGGGCGCCGGTTTCGACCGCCGCCAGGAACACGGACTCGACGCGTTTCGGATCCATCGTCACGGCATGGTCCTCTCAGGAGTCGCGGGAGCAGTGCGGTCGCAGAGCTCGCGCACGTCGGCCCAGAACTTTTTCCAGGCGTCGCGTTGGTCCGGCGGCAACTGTTCGACGACCATCGGATCACGAGTCGACTGCAGCTCCTCTTCGGCGAGCCAGCGCTGCATTTTCCGGTGGACGAATGCCGGGTCCGTGGCGGCGAGTTTTTCGGTCGCGGCCAGAGTGTCGGCCAGGAGGTCGAGCGCCTGTTTGCGGTACGCCAATCCCTCGTCCTTGTGTGGAGTGTTCGCGGCCATGGCGTCGGCGCAGTTCATGATCGTCAGCACGGCGTAATAACGGACGTTTTTGCGCGGGTCGTCGGCCATGGCCGGGTTCTCTCGAAGCCGGGAGAGCGTGCGGCCGACGGCCTCCTGGAACGCGGTGGCCGCCCCGTCCCAGTCCTTCTTCCCCTGTAGCGCGACTCCAAGTTGGAAACGTGCAAACGAGATCTTCGGCGAAACACGCTCGGCATCGCGGAACGCCGTTATGGCCCCATCCCAATCCTTCTTTTTCAAGAGTGCGTCGCCCATGCGTACGATGGCGTACGATGAGTCGGGGCGAAGCGCGATCGCCTTGCGATAGGCGGCGATGGCATTGTCGTACGATTCGAGGTGCGCATAGCAGGTACCGATTTGAAGGTGGAAAAGACCGCTGTCGGGCCGCTGCACACTCGCCGCCGAAAGGTGACGCAGGGCCTCGGCGTAATCCGGCGGTTGCACCAGATGGCAAATCTCGAAGAGGTCGTAGTGCAAGAAGACGTCGTGGGGATAGCGATCGACGGCTGCCCGTAGAAAAGTCCGCCAGGCTGAGACCTCGCCGGCTTCCCTCAGATCCCGCCCCAGTGCGTTGGCGAGGATCGATCGAAAGCTCAGCCCGTCAGGCGAGGCGGCGAAGGCAACCAACCCCGGAACGTCGTCGCGGTCGAGGAGGTCTTGCCACCGGGCATACGCCCCGCCGCAGAGCTGGCGGGCGGTGCGGATCACGAGAGCGAGACGGTCTCTCACGATTGGATCGGCGGCAGGCGAATCCGGTACTTCCTCGGGGCTGTTCTGCCGTATCTCCGATAAATAGGCGACGTGCAATTGCCACTCCAACAGGGCCCCGAGCAGGGCGTCTCGCAGCCGGTTCGCGGCGACCGCTTTTGCAACATCCTCCGTCGAGCCATGGACCGGATCAAGACCAAACTGTCGGAAAGCCTGGCCGTGACGATCGGCCAACCGCGCTCTCGCTTCAAGGACTTTTTGACCGCCAATGTCGTCCGCGAACTTCTGCGTGCTGGCCACGCAGGCGGTGACAAGGCGCGTGTGCCGGGCAAGCTCGTCGACGACGTGGCGTGCCGAGGCCAACTCGGCGAGCGTCGCTTCGGTCGCAGTTCCACCGGCAACGAACTCGTCGGCCCGCCGAAGCGCCGCGACCGCCGCGTCGCTTGCGAGCTGCATGCGATCGGGATAATCGGCCACGTTCCAAGCCTCTTCGGCGCGCTCGCGGGCATCACGAATTGCCGCCGCGACGCTGGCGGTGGTCCAGGCCTCGCGCGACGCGCGCTCAGTCTCGGCGGCCGCCCGCTCGCGATTGGCATTGGCCTGAACCAACACGACGGCGGCGACACCTGCGACGAGCGACGCCGCCACCACGGCTGCCGTTGCCACGGCCGCCCGGTTCCGCTGGACGAACTTCCTTAGCTTGTAGGCCGCCGAAGGCGGCCGGGCCAGGATCGCCTCGCGCTTCAAGTAGCGCTCGATGTCCTCGGCAAAGCTGCCGGGTGTGCCGTAGCGGCGGTTGCGGTCCTTGTCGAGGGCCTTGATGGCAATCCAATCCAGATCCCCAGCCAGGACCTGAGCCAGCTTCTTGGCGTCCAGGCCGCGGTTGCCCGCCAGCACCGTGGCCAAGCCGCCCAGCGACGAAATCCGCGTGCTCGGCCGCGGCGATTCTTCCTCGCGAATCATTCGCTGCATCTCGGCGTAGCCCGCCTCGCGTAGGCGCTTGGCTTCCAGCGGCGTCGTCCCGGTCAACAGCTCGTAGAGCAACACCCCCAGCGAGTAGACGTCGCTGCGGGTGTCGATGTCGAGGCCACTCATTTCCGCCTGCTCGGGGCTCATGTATGCAGGCGTGCCGATCATCTGTCCGTAGGCGGTGAACAGCGTTCGTTCGGTCAGCTTTTGCACGGTCGCCTTGGCCACGCCGAAGTCGATGACCTTGACCATCGGCACTCCGTCGTGCAGCGTGACCATCACGTTGGTGGGCTTGATGTCGCGATGGATCACGCTTTTGTGGTGAGCGTGCTGGATGGCATGGCAAACGTCGATGAACAGTCTTAGCCGGCCCTCGGGCGGCAGATGGTTCTTGTCGCAGAACTCGGTGATTGGGACCCCCTTGACCAGCTCCATCACGAAGTACGGACGGCCGCTGGCGGTCGCCCCCGCGTCAAGGACCTTGGCGATGTTGGGGTGGTCCATCAAGGCCAGCGCCTGGCGCTCCGACTCGAAGCGGGCGATGACCTGGGCGGTGTCCATGCCCGGCTTGATGATCTTAAGCGCAACCATGCGTCGGACGGGCTGTGATTGTTCGGCCATGTAGACGACGCCGAAGCCGCCCTCGCCGAGATGTTGCAAGAGCTTAAATGGGCCGATGAGGGCGCCGGGGGCTTCGCTGATGGCTCCCTGGGCGG
Source organism: Pirellulales bacterium (assembly GCA_035534975.1). Classification (GTDB taxonomy): domain Bacteria; phylum Planctomycetota; class Planctomycetia; order Pirellulales; family JAICIG01; genus DATKSN01. Next base: position 2,205 of record DATLQY010000013.1, on the reverse strand, counting down.
CGGTCTTCGTCGGATCGTGCCCCACGCGAGGCGCCTGATGCGCGGCCGACGTCAGGTCGAGCAAGCTGTCCGGCGCGTCGTGGGCGGCCAAGAGCGCCATAACGCGTTGCCGCAAATCCGGATCGCCGCCGCATTCCAGCTTGAGAACGGCCTCCCTCGCCGACAGGTTGTCGGCTTCGACCGCCGCCAGGAACACGGCCTGAACGCGTTTTGAATCGATAGGCATAGCCTGGTTTTTCAAGGATGATGTCGTCTTGCTGATTGGTAATGCGCCGTTTCTGCCGTACGCTGTCGAGAATTCCGGGATATTGCCCAACGAATACAGAACGTCATGCTCACTCACTCATCGCGTCGCGCAACCAGGCGCGGGCAAAGGTCCATTTCCGCCGCGCCTCGTAGACCGTAATTCCCATCGCAGCGGCGACTTGCTCGTGGCCGAATCCCGCGAAGCGGCGCAGGTCGACCACCCTAGCGGCCAACGGATCTTCGGCGGCAAACCTGGTCAAAGCTTCGTCGAGGGCCAACATCCGGTCGTCTTTGGAACGGGCTGCCGGGTCGTCGAGCTCGTGGCGTTGCAGGCCGCCTCCACGTTTGACGCGCCGCTTGCGGCGGGCATTTTCCACCAGAATGCGACGCATCGCCTCGGCAGCAGCGGCGAAAAAGTGCCCCCGGCCGTCCCACTGCGGCTGGTCCGACTCGCCAACGAGCCGCAGGTAGGCTTCGTGGACCAGCGCGGTTGAATCCAACGTCTGCCCCGGCTTTTCCTGGGCCAGCTTGCGCGCGGCCAGCCTCCGCAACTCCTGGTAGACCAAGGGCAGCAACTCGCCGGCGGCCTGGCGCTGGCCGGCCGCAATGGCGTTCAGAATGCGGGTCACGTCGGTCATCGACCATGAGGATACCTGAATTCAACGTCGCCGACGAGCTGGCGGGTCTACTCCGCCGTTTTCGCGAAGTACTCGTCGGAGGCGACGAGCTCGGCGATGATTTGCTCATCGCGTTGGCCGTCGGCAAGCTCTCCGACGAAGGCATCGACGCCCAGTGGGTCGGCGGGCCGGTCGAGGAACTGCTCGTACCAGCCAGACACCAGGTCGCGGCGGTACTCTTCGCTGCCAAAGATCAGCGCCGCCACTTGCGCCGGCGTGGCCCCGTTGGCCATTGCCGTGTCGAAGAAGACCCGCGTTTGGTGGTCGACCGCCCGGCCCAGCGAATCGTGGAACAGGGCGTCGAGGAAACCGTCGTTCGTGCCGCCGCCACGCGTTTGAAGGTACTCTGGCGAGCTGACTAGATCTTGGGCCATTTCCTCGTCGGTGCCGTCGTCGTACAGGAACGCCGCCCAGAATTGCAGTCCAGCCGGCTCCGGCGCGCGGTGCAGATAGGTCTCGTAGAGCGATTGGACCTCGTCGAGCTGCTCCTCGCGTGGGAACGCCACCCGTACGATTTCATACGCCAACTGGGCGTGGCTCTCGCCGGCGTCGAGCTTAGCGGTCCAGTAGTCGAGCCCGCTCTGGTCCGGTGCGCGGTGCAACACGTCGCGGTAGATCTCTTGCACGTAGTTCTGGTTCGCCGTGCCGCGCGTGCCGTCGGGCAGCAACGCTTCGAGAATCGCGACTTTTTCCGCTACGGTCGTCGTGAGTCCTCCGCCCGTGATGCTCACCGACAGGGAATAGGTTCCCTCGTCACCGTAGGTGTGGGAGCCGGAGACCGTGTAGGTGCCACTGGAAAGGGAAACGTCGCCGAAGCTGGTCACGCCGTCGCCCCAGTCGATCATGGCGCCGAAATCGCCGGCGGGCGATGAGCCGTCGCCGTCGGTGAAAGTCGCCACCGGCACGGTGGTTAGCGGGCTGAGCTCGTAGCCGGCGACCGGCACGCCGGCAGCCGCGATCGCGCTCTCGGTCGTTCCCTGGGTGATCGCCAACGTGCCATTGACGAAGGCGAACGTGTAATTGGCGGCGCTGAGCGTGCCGGGCGCGACGCTGATCGTATCGTTGCCGACGCCGCTTGCCGCCGTGGCTGTCGTGCTCAAGGTCGCCGTGCCAGTGACGACGCTCGACGAATCGCCATTGACGAAACCGGTGATCGTATCGGTGAGCGGCGGGTTGGCCGAGCCAAGGACCTTGCTCTTGTCGTCGGCGGTGACGGTCAGCGTGGCGGGCGTGACCGAAAGCGTGCCGTTGACAAACGCGAAGGTGTAGTTGGCGGCGCTGA
>DATLQY010000012.1:0-5644 GCA_035534975.1 Pirellulales bacterium | reverse complement strand
AGAAGCAGATCGTGGCCGGCATCCGCGGGCATTACGAGCCGGCATCGCTGGTCGGCCGCCAGATCGTGGTCGTCAACAACCTCGAGCCGGCCATGATTCGCGGCGAGGAGTCCAACGGCATGCTCCTGGCCGCCAGCGACTCGGGCCGCGTCGTGCTGCTGCGCCCCGAACGGGACTGCGAGAGTGGGGCGGGTGTCAAATAAGGCCGTTCGCGCAGGGTCAGCGGTTGTACGAAGCCACCCCAGGCCCAAAACAGTTCTACCGCCAGCCAGGCGGCCGGCACAACGACGCGCGCCCCGAGGAGAATCGCGTCGTGTTCGAAGAGTTTTTGTCGTCGCTCGGCGCAGTAACGGTAGCGTCAATGGTCCGATCGCCCGATGGAAGCCATCCATGATTTCACGACGTATGTTTTTGAAAATCGCCGCCGTCGTCATGACTTCGTGACCGTGTTGCCGGTTTGACCTATGGAACCTTCAGCGGTATTCTAAATAGAGAAAAACGCGGGCGACTTCTTGTGTAGGGAAATGATGATGACAACCGCTGTCTTTGAGAAGCTGGTTCCCAACGCACAGCTCTTGACGCCACAGGAGAAACAGCAGGTATTCGATTTATTGGACGGGTATCCAAACGGCGAACTGATGACCGAGGATGAGTTTGAAAAACTCCTGGTGGACGTAGGGCTTCTCGCCTCCGTACCGGCACGCCGCGAATCCTCGGTACGGGCCTGGAAACCACTGGTTATCCAGGGCGAACCGTTGTCCGAGACGATCATCAAGGAGCGCCGTTAGTTGGACGCGCTCTTTTGCGATACCAGCGCCATCATCAAGCGCTACGTCTCTGAAATCGGGTCGCCCTGGTTACGGGAAAAGGTCGATCCCGGTGCGGGCGTCGCCGTGTATTTGGCCACGATTTCGGCCGTCGAGGTCGCTTCCGCGATCACGCGGCGGCAGCGTGGAGGAAGTTTGCCGCAACACGAGGCTGCCAGGTTTCTCGCGCAGTTCCGCTCCGATCTCGACGACGAGTACCGAACGATCCATCTCGGAGACTCGATCATCGCCAAGGCAATGGACTTCGCGGAGGCGCGCGCACTTCGAGCATACGACGCGGTTCAGCTCGCGGCTGCTGTTGAATTGAACCGCTGGCGGATTGCAATGGGAAAGACGCCGATCATCTTCTTGTCGAGTGATGGCGAGTTGAACGCGGCAGCCCTCGCGGTCGGACTGAACGTCGACGACCCGAACACTCACCCGTAAGCCTCCGCTTGACTGGCCCGCGCCCCAAGTCCATAGTGGAAGGTCTGTTACATTGCACGAACACGGGAAGAATCATGCATCTGAAGAAACAACGGGCGATGCTGGCTATTGCGGCGGCATTGGTCGCCCTGGTTGCCGTGGCCCAAGCTGCCGATGGGCCGCCGAAACTGTCGCTGGAAAAGGGCGACCATATCTCGATCATCGGCAATACGCTTGCCGAACGGATGCAGCATAACGGTTGGCTTGAGACGCTGATCCATAGTCGCTTTCCCAAGCACGAGCTTTCGCTCCGCAATCTCGGTTTTTCAGGCGACGAGCTGACGCTCCGGCTCCGTTCGGCCGGCTTCGGCAGCCCCGACGAATGGCTCGCCAGAACCAAGGCCGACGTCATCTTCGCATTCTTCGGCTACAACGAGTCGTTCGACGACCAGGCCGGGCTCGACAAGTTCAAACGCGACTTGGATGACTTCGTCAAACACACGCTCGGCCAGCAATACAACGGCAAAGGCCCGCCAAAGCTGGTCTTGTTCTCGCCGATCGCCCATGAAGACCTGCGCGACCGCAACCTGCCCGACGGCAAGGAGAATAACCGCCGAATCAAGCTCTACACCGCCGCGATGGCCGAGGCCGCCAAAACGCACGGCATTGTCTTCGTCGACCTCATTACGCCAAGCGAACGACTGTATGCCGAGAGCAAACAGCCACTGACGATCAATGGGATTCATCTCAATGAAACTGGCGATCGGCTGATCGCCGAGGCGATTGATCAGGCATTGTTCGCCGGCGAGCCCGCGCCCTTGCGCGACTCCGCGACTGTCGAGAAACTCGTGGAGAAGCTCCGCGCGGCCGTGCTCGACAAGAACTTCCATTGGTACGAGCGCTACCGCACGGTCGACGGCTATTCGATCTACGGCGGCCGTGCCGACCTGTCGTTCGTCGACGGCCAGACCAACCGCGTCGTCATGCAGCGCGAGATGGAGGTGCTCGACGTCATGACTTCCAATCGCGACCGGCGGATTTGGGCGGTCGCCCAGGGGAAGGAGCTCAAGGTCGACGACGCCAACGCGCCCCCGTTTCTCGCGGTCAAGACGAACAAACCCGGCGAGGGGCCCGGCGGAGCGCACCTTTTCCTGGGCGGCGAGGCCGAAATCGAGAAGATGACGATCGCCAAGGGGTTCAAGGTGAACCTATTCGCCTCCGAGGAAATGTTCCCTGAGCTGGCCAACCCCGTGCAAATGGCTTTCGACGCCAAGGGCCGCTTGTGGGTGGCCTGCATGCCGAGCTATCCGCATTGGAAACCCAATGAGGAGATGAACGACCAGGTGCTGATCCTGGAAGACACCGACGGCGATGGCCGCGCCGACAAACGCACCGTCTTCGCCGACAAATTGCACGTCCCCACCGGACTTGAGTTTTACGCCGGCGGCCTGCTCGTCGGCCAACAGCCCGACCTGATGTACCTCAAGGACACCGACGGCGACGACGTGGCCGACGTCCGCGAGCGCGTGCTGCACGGCCTCGACTCGGCCGACACGCACCACGCCATGAACAGCTTCTCGCTCGATCCGGGCGGGGCGCTCTATTTCCAGGAAGGCACGTTCCACCACACGCAGGTCGAAACGGCCTACGGCCCGCCGCGGCGCTGCGCCAATGCGGGCGTGTTCCGCTACGAGCCTCGCACGCAGAAATTCGAGGTGTACGTGACTTACGGTTTCGCCAACCCGCACGGGCACGCCTTCGACCGTTGGGGCCAGGATCTCGTGACCGACGGCACCGGCGCCGACACCTATTTCGCCGCGGCCTTTTCAGGCCGGCTCGACTTCCCAGAGAAGCACCCCGGCATGGAGCGGATCTACAAGCAATGGACCCGTCCCTGCCCCGCCACCGAGTTCGTCTCCAGCCGGCACTTTCCCGACGAGATGCAGGGCAACCTGCTGGTGCCCAATGTGATCGGTTACCGGGGCATTTTGCAGTACAAGCTGAACGAGAAGGATTCGGCCTTCGAGGGGACCGAGGGAGAGCGGCTCTTGTTTTCGAGCGACGAGAACTTCCGTCCGACCGATCTGGAGTTCGGTCCCGACGGCGCGCTCTATTTCACCGATTGGCAGAACCCGATCATCGGCCACATGCAGCACAACCTGCGCGATCCCAGCCGCGACCGCACCCACGGCCGCGTCTATCGCGTGGTCTACGAGGGCCGCCCGCTCATGAAGCCCGCCCAGATCGCCGGCCAGCCGATCGACATGTTGCTCGATTTGCTCAAGGAGCCGGAGGCGCGCGTCCGTTACCGCGCCAAGATCGAGCTTTCCGGGCGTGACAGCGACGAGGTCGTGGCCGCGGTGGCCAGGTGGATCGCCAGGCTCGACAAACAGGATACCGGGTACGAACACCACCTGATGGAAGCACTCTGGATGCACCAGTACCACAACGTGGTCAACGAGGATCTCCTCAAGCGTATGCTCGGCTCGGCGGATTACCACGCCCGCGCCGCCGCGACCCGCGTGCTTTGTTACTGGCGCGACCGGGTGGCCGATCCGCTGGCCTTGCTCAAGACGCAGGCCCTCGACGCCTACCCGCGCGTGCGGCTTGAAGCGGTGCGCGCGTGCAGCTTTTTCGACGATGCCCGCGCCGCCGAGGTCGCCCTTTTGGCGCTCAAGCACCCGATGGACTATTACCTGAACTACACGCTCGGCGAAACGATGAAGCAGTTGCAGCCCTACTGGAAGAGGGCCGTCGCCGACGGGACCGCGTTGGCGGCCGACAACCCCTCGGGCATCGACTACCTGTTGAAGAGCGTTTCCACGGCGGAACTCACCAGACTTCCGCGGACGCCGCTGGTTTACCAGGCGCTCTTGTCCCGCGATCAGGTGGCCCCCGAGTACCGCCAGGAAGCACTTCGCGGGCTGGCCGGGCAGAACGGGACCGACGTGGCCACGGAACTTCTGGCGGCACTATCGCGAATGGACCACGCCGACGTTCCGCAGAGCGAAGCGATCCTCTACGACCTGGGGCACGTGCTCACCGGTTTGCCGGCAGCCGAGCTAGGCCGCGTGCGAAGCGCGGTCGCCAGGCTCGCCACCGAGGCCCACCGCCCGTTCACGCGACAGATCGGCTACCTTGCTCTGATGACCGCCGATGGCTCACTCGACACGGCGTGGAGCGAAGCCGAGCGATCGGCCCCCTCCCTCTGCGATGTGCTAGAAGCCGTGCCGTTCCTCGCCGACGTCAAGCTACAGGCCACGGCCTACGACCGTGTGCGGCCGCTGTTGTTCGATCTGCCGCTCGAGCTGGCCAGCGCGGCCACGAACCGCAAAGCGACATTGGGACGGTTCGTCCGCGTCGAGCTGCCGGGGAGCGGCCGGGTGCTGACTTTGGCCGAGGTCGAAATCGTCAGCGGCGGAACCAACGTCGCCCCGACAGGCAAGGCCAGCCAATCGAGCACCGGCTATGGCGGCGACGCCAAGAGAGGCATCGATGGAAATACCAGCGGCTCGTACGGCGACGGTGGTGCCACCCATACCAACGAGGAGGCGAACCCCTGGTGGGAGATCGATCTCGGCCGAGAGCGGCCCATCGACGCGATCACGGTCTGGAACCGCACCGACGGCGACCTGGGCAACCGGCTGAATGGCTTCACGCTGAGCGTGCTCGATGGCAATCGCCGCAGTGTGTTCGTTCAATCCAACGTCCCCGCCCCGCCGCAAAATGTCCGCTTCGAGATGGAAGGAAATGCGCGGGACGCGGTCCGCCGCGCGGCGATCCACGCGATCACCTCGATCGAGGGGCACGACGCCGAAACCATCACCACGCTCGCTTCCTTCTACCGCGAGGGGGTCGATCGCGACGTGGCCGTCGGCGCGCTGCGGCGGCTGCGCCGTGGCGCCTGGCCCAAGGTAGAGGTGCGGCCGATGGTCGAGAACATTCTGGCCCACGTCAGTCAGGTTCCGGCCGGCGACCGGACTTCGCCGGGCGTGGTCGATGCCTTGCAACTGGGCAAGGATCTGACGTCGCTATTACCTATGGAAGAATCCAAGAAATTCCGCGCCGCGCTTGGCGAGCTGGCAGTGCCCGTGTTCGTCGTCCGGCCCGTCCCGCACAAGCTCGCCTTCGACCGGACGAAGATCTACGCGCAAGCCGGCAAGCCGGTCGAGCTGGTGTTGGAGAACACCGACATCATGCCGCACAACCTGATCGTCGCGGCGCCGGGGGCGTTGAAGGAGGTGGGTGAGGCCGCTGAGAAGATGGCCACGCAGGCCGACGCTTTCACCCGGCACTTCGTCCCCAACTTGCCGCAGGTGTTGTTCGCCACCAAGATGCTGCCGCCGCGGCAGGTCGAGCGGCTTTCGTTCGCCGCGCCCGAGCAACCGGGCGACTACCCCTACCTTTGCACG
>DATLQY010000011.1:0-12711 GCA_035534975.1 Pirellulales bacterium | reverse complement strand
TAATGAGTACCGACGGCTCGATGCGATTCGAGTGACCGACTTGCCGGTGATCGTGCCGTTGGATTTTCCCAAGGCCCCGGCGGTGGCGACCCCCGAGGTGGCCATGTCGGTCTCGATGGAACGGCTGATGCACTGGGACCTGGCGCCCGAAAACCCCGGCCGGCTCGACGCCGCCGGCGTGAAGATCGCACTCACCACGCACGGACTGTCGGACGCCAACGGTTTCCTGACCGCGGTCCGCAAGGCGATTGACCGCGGACTCAAACCCGAGTCGGCGCTAAGGGCGCTGACCACCGCGCCGGCCGAGTTGTTCGGAGTCGACCAGCGCTTGGGGACGCTCGAAGCAGGCAAGTCGGCGAGCCTGGTCGTGGCCGACGGCGACCTGTTCGACAAGAAGACGAAGATCGTCGAAACCTGGGTCGACGGTCGTCGCTACGACGTGGAAACGCCGCCGCTGTCCGACCTGCGCGGCACATGGGAGCTGCTGCTCGCCAAGCCCGACGGCGGCACTGAAACGCTCACGATCCAGATCGACGGCGAACCGGGAAAGCTATCGGGCAAGATCCAACGGGGCGACAAAGAGAGCCCGCTTTCGTCGGTAGCGCTCGACGGCGCGCAGTTCGCCGCGTCGTTCAAAGCCCAACCGCTGGGTTGGGAGGGAGTGATCCAGACCACGGGCACGGTCGCTGGCGGCGCCGAGAAGGGGCCGGCCGAACTGAGCTGGCTCGGTTTCCTGGTCTGGGCCGACGGAAGCAAGTCGTCGTGCTCGGCCAGGTTGACGGCGCCGTTGAAGCCGGCGGCGGAAACCAAACCGGCCGCCGCCGACAGTCCCGAAGCTCCCCGTGCCGAGGGCGAGCCTGCGCCCACTCCGTCGAAGGACGAACAAGAGAAGGAGAAACAAGCGCTCTTCGAAGTCAACTACCCGCTGGGCGCCTTCGGCGTCAGTGGACCGCCCGAACAGCCCGATACCGTATTGTTCCAGCACGCCACCGTTTGGACCTGTGGCCCCGAGGGCATGTTGAACGACGCCTCAGTGCTGGTGCGGGCGGGCAAGATCGCCTACGTGGGACCGCACATGGAATTGCCCGCCGGCACGGCGGCCGTTGTCGTCGACTGCGCCGGCAAGCACCTGACACCCGGCATCATCGACTGCCATACTCACATCGCCACCGACGGCGGCGTGAATGAGCAGGGGCAATCGATCACCGCGGAGGTGCGCATCGGCGACTTCATCGACCCCAACGACGTGAACCTCTACCGTCAACTGGCCGGCGGTGTGACGACGGCCAACATCCTCCACGGGTCGGCGAACACGATCGGCGGGCAGAACCAGGTGATCAAGTTCCGCTGGGGATCGTTGCCTGAGGAATTGAAGTTCGCCGACGCGCCGCCGGGCATCAAGTTCGCGCTGGGCGAGAACGTCAAGCAGAGCAACTGGGGCGACCGTTTCACGACCCGCTATCCGCAGACGCGGATGGGGGTCGAGCAACTCGTGCGCGACGCCTTTCAGGCGGCCCGCGATTACCGCCGCCGCTGGGACGAGTGGAAACAAAAGCCCGTTGGTCTGCCGCCGCGAACCGATCTGGAGTTGGATGCGCTCGCCGAAGTGCTGGCCGGCAAGCGGCTGATCCACTGCCACAGTTACCGCCAGGATGAGATCCTGGCGCTCTTGCGGACCTGCGAAGAGTTTGGCGTGAAAATCGCGACCTTGCAACACATTTTGGAGGGGTACAAAGTGGCCGATGCGATCGCCAGGCACGGCGCGGGCGGGTCGAGCTTTTCCGACTGGTGGGCCTTCAAGTCCGAAGTCTACGAGGCGATTCCCTACAACGGTGCCCTGATGCACCGGGCCGGCGTCGTCGTCTCCTTCAACTCCGACGATCCGGAGCTTGCGCGCCGGCTCAACACCGAAGCCGCCAAGGCCGTCAAGTACGGCGGTGTGCCGGAACAAGACGCCCTGCGGTTCGTCACGATCAACCCGGCCAAACAGCTTGGCATCGAGCGCTGGGTCGGTTCGATCGAGGTCGACAAGGATGCCGACCTGGCGTTGTGGAACGGCCCGCCCCTTTCGACGTATACCCGCTGCGAACAGACCTGGATCGACGGCCGCAAGTACTTCGACCGCGAGATCGACCGGCGGGTTCGCGATGACGCGGGCAAGAAGCGGGCCGCGTTGATCCAACGCATCCTGTCATCGGGTGATCCGACCGCCGGACCCGACGACGATCGCCGCGAACAGTGGCCCCGCGAAGACCTCTTCTGTCCGCACGACCACGGCGACGAAACCATCGAGGAGTGAGAAACGATGAATTCCCCTTTACCAACGATCGCCGTACTCGTATTGGCTTGTTGTTCGGCAACGGCCGAGGCCTCGCCCGAGGTCCCGGGCGCGCCGCAGAAGCACCCGATTGCGCTGGTTGGCGGCGTGATCCACCCGATCAACGGCCCGGAATTGCGCGAAGGCGTACTATTGTTCGATCAGGGGAAGATCGTGGCCGTGGGCAAGGACGTTGCCCTGCCGGCCGACGCCAAAAAAATCGACCTGGCGGGCCAACACGTCTATCCCGGCCTGATCGACGCCTACACGCAACTGGGGCTGCTCGAGATTCCGTTGGTGCGGGCGACGGTCGACCAGGCCGAAACAGGCCGCGTCAATCCCAACGTCAAGGCCCAGGTGGCCGTGAACCCCGACAGCGAATTGATCCCGGTCACCCGCTCCGGCGGAGTGCTCACCGTGCTGGTCGCGCCGATCGGCGGACTGATATCGGGTATTTCCGCCGTGATCGAGCTCGACGGCTGGACCTGGGAGCAAATGACGCTACGGCCCAACGTAGGACTGCACGTCACCTGGCCGCAGATGGCGCCAATTCACACCTGGCGGATGGAGATCTCGGCCCAGGAGCAGTTGCAATCTCGCGACAAATCGCTGGCCGAGATCCGCCGCGCTGTGTCCGACGCGCGGGCGTACCAAACTGCCAAACGGGCCCAGACCGCCGGCGCAGGCCCGCCGGTCGACTTCGACGCCCGCTGGGAAGCGATGATTCCAGTGCTCGAAGGACAGCTCCCGTTGATCGTCGACGCCGACGAAATCCAACAGATCCAGTCGGCCCTGGCGTTTGCCGAACGCGAGGGGCTCAAATTGATTCTGATGGGCGGTTATGATGCTCCGCTTTGCGCCGAGTTGCTCAAACTCCGGCAGGTGCCGGTGATCGTGGGCGGCGTGTACCGCCTGCCTCGCCGCAAGGACGACAGTGTCGACACTCCCTTTACCGTGCCCGCCCGGCTGCACGAAGCGGGCGTTACCTTCTGCATCAGCGGCGTCGAACGCACCTCCGGCGTCCGGAACCTTCCCTACCATGCCGGCATGGCGGCCGCCCACGGTTTGCCGGCCGACGAGGCGCTCAAGGCCGTCACGCTCTACCCGGCACAAATCTTGGGGGTCGCCGACCGGATCGGCTCGCTGGAAGCAGGCAAGGACGCCACGCTGATCGTCACCACCGGCGACCCCTTGGAGATTCCCACGCAGGTGACGCGGGCGTTCATCAAGGGCCGCGAGGTGCCGTTGAACGATCGGCAAAAGCGGCTCTGGGAGAAGTACAAGGAGAAATACCGCAGAATGGGAATCGACAATCCGTGAAGGATTGGCGCTTCCACGCTCGGCCGCTTGACTCATGACATCGCAGGTTCAAATCTTGTTGCCCCGACTTTTCTTCGAAATGACTCGATACTTGGCAACGCCTGACCTGCCGGGGGTCGCTCTGCATGACCCACAGTCACAGCGCGCGTAGGGCGGGTCCGGCCTTGCCTGTTTCCTTGCCCGCCCTCGTCCCGCCGCGGTAGAATTGCGGGGTTGAGCACAGCGATGAGATTTTACTGGAGATCAATCTGGATATCCACCGCGCTGCTCGGCGTCGCGGGCCTGGGGCGCGGGGTCTCTGAATCTCGCCATTATCGAGAAAGAGTACCTCCCTTTGAAGGCGTGTGAAGTGCGGATGGTCGCGGTTGGTTCGGTCGTCTCCTCTCTGGCGCCACTTTTTTGCGCGCGGCGCCGCAAACCGAAATATGAATACGCCGGGTTAGTGTATGCAGCACAAGGTATTTGGAAAGCTGAAGTTCGACCCGGACGACGACTCGTGGGCCGGCAAACGCCGATTTCCGGAGTTTCTTCCCTTTCGCGAAACGCCGCACAGGGGGAAAGCGCCAACAACGTTCGAGCTGTTTGTCGGCGCCAAAGATGAGGAACCGCCGTCGCCGGCGCAGGTCCTTGCCTTTCAGTTTTTCGTCGAACGTGAAAAAAACGTGTGCGGGACGATTATCGACGCCGTCTTTCGCTGGTACGTGCGGCGCCGCAAGCAGGACCGAGAGTGGTTCGAAGAGCAAGACTGCCCCGAGATCGATAAAGCCGACTGGCTGCGGGACCTGATGACGTTCCAGGCTCTGCGCGTTCGACGCGACGAGTTCGAGGGAACGGCACTCACAGGCTTCTCGTTCGCCTGCAAATGGGACGAAGAGCACGGGCTGGGTGTGCTGGTCCACCGGGGAACCGTGCTGGACGTGGGACAGGCGGACGTGGCGTTCCATGACGCCAGCGCCGTGGAATCAGTGTGGCTGAAGACCTGCACGGCGGCCGAGAAAAAAGCCGCGCAAGCCGTACTGAAGGCGCTGCGCGCCGCGCGCCCGGGTGAAGCGAGTTCGCCGTCCGAGGAGGAGCAGATCCAGCGAGTTTATGGCACTCGCCAGCACATGGAGCAGTATTTCAAGCTGAAGAAAGCAATCCAGAAGGGAGATCAAAAGCGGATCCGAGAGCTGGCTGCCAAGGGCGTTAGTATCAACGGCGTGCCAGACGACACCCCTGCTCCCTTATTTGTCGCGGTATATAGTGGCAACGTGGACCTGGTAAAGATGATGCTGGAGCTGGGCGCCGACCCGCAGGTGACATTCTATGGTGAAACCCCGCTGCGAAGTGCGCTTCACGCCATCAAGCTTTACGAGCATCGTCCCTCGGGGAGTCCCATCGACGACCGGTTGAAAGACAGACACGATGGGCTCACCGAGATAGTGCAGGTGTTGCGCGAAGCGGGGGGCTCGTGATGTGTGTGCCGCAATCTTCCATGTCATTCCGTCAATCCTGCGGCCTCAAATCCGGGCGGCCCGCCCTGAATCAAACCGAACCGACGCCGCGTGTCAGGGTAAATGGCATACATTCCGACAGCCGGCGTCGCTCAGCTACGGGGAGGGCTTTTAGAAGATAGCTTTCCGAGGAGCGTGGCTTATGTTTCCCTGGCAATGGAATCGTGGATGGCGACCGCTAGCAGCACCGGTTCCGATTCGCTCTTGAGACGACCTATGGCGCATGCCTCCAATGATGAATTACGGGCTTGGGATGGTGCCAGCCTTGTCGTCGCTCTTGTTCAGCAGCGCGTCTCCCCGCGATACACGGCCCACGGGCTGGCAGGACTGAATCAGGCTGAGCGCATTCTTCTGAACATCTTCGACCTGGACAACGAGGTGTTTAACGGCGGCTTCAGCCAGTGGCTCTTCCATGTCGCCGGCGACCTGCTCACGGTTACGCCAGCCTGCTTGCGAGAGATTGGTGCGGAGGACGTCGCCGCACTTGTCCAGCGCGTTCTGGCGGAGTTCGGCGAGCAGCGCCCTTTCACCGATTATTACCAGCGGGAGCAGCAATTCCTCGCGCTGCCGGAGTCTGCCGACCACATTTTCCGCGAGGCTGACCGAGCGTTCAACGGACTCGAGAAAGGCATGCTGCGCCGTCTCTACGAGTTTGCGCGAGCGCACCTGGCCGATTTCCGTTCCTGAGGCACCTGATGAGATCCCCTCACCATTTTTCAACGACATTGGCTCGATTCCCGCCACTTATCACGGCCTCGGCGACGCCGTTCACATCGGATTCACTGTCGGCAAGGACGATCGCGGCGGGCGTATAACGATCAAAGCTGCTGATGAAAAATGCCCACTCGTCACGCAGCGCGATCAGCCCGATCACGTCCCGAAGCCGGCGCTCGCGTCGAGTCCTCTTTTCGTGCGGCTGTTCCCAATATCGCTCCCGAAGCCGAAACATGGCGGGGGACATTTCCCCCAGCAGGCGCAGCGCTTCTTCGTCTTCGGCTGATGAAGGAACTGCGACAGAGAGGAACGCGTGCTTGGCGGAATGTTCGACCATAGTGCAGAACTGCGAGTTGTACCGGGCATATTCGCCCGTAGGATGGCGGAATCCGGGCCGCTCACCGAATCCTTCCGGGTCAAGCACTGCGGGCTCGCCGATGGAATGCACAAATGCCGAATTCCAGTCTCCACCTCCCTCGACCAACCGTTCGGTATAGATCGCAACGAACTGGCCCCGGCTCATTGCCCTGTCCCAGATCGACGAGGCAACGACTTCCGGGCGATAACTGACGAGGCCGTGGTTCATTGCTCCTCCTGCGACGGGTTCCAGGCCTCGATCTCCTCGTGCAACCCCTCCAGGCGCGCGATCGGCTTGTCCTTGTCAGGAGTGTCACCTCCGCCGACGTGATACACGCCGAAATCCTGAATCGGGACCTGGCCGGGCAGTGCCACCTGATCGAGCATAACACAAATGTGGTCGCAGATTCTGTACTGCATGGCCCGAACGACGTCGTTCAGATCTTTTCGATCCGCGCCGGCATCAAGGAGTCGTTGCAGCGCGAGGCCGAGAGGCTCGTCGCGCTTTCGGGCGCGGTCCATCCAGGCATAGTCTCCCAGACGGACCATGGCATCGGTCAACCACTTCAGAAAGGAGTACGTCGCCAGAATGGGGGCACCGGTCTCCAGTTCTTCTCGCGCGGCGTCTTTAGGCTCCGGGCAGCCCCACCTGCTGCATCTTCCTGGTCAAATCGGCCAACTTCTTGCGGTCGAGCGCCATTGCGATGCTCCCTGGAAACTTGAACGTTCGTGAGGCACAATTCTACGCGTGCGAAAGAAAGCAAAGCAAGCTTTTGAAATCGGTGACTGCTTCCGATTCGTTGACTCTGCCGACGACAGGCTGTAAAACTCCATGAGCATCCGCAAGTCGTCGGGCTTGCGGATCTCGTCTGCAAACCACTGTCGGTCCTGATTGCGGCGTCTCTGATATCGTCCACCCGGCAACGCGTCGTTGTGCGATTGGACGGTAGGAGCGAGATGTGCTGCCGCCGATGGCGTCAATCTGCCTCAAGCTGTCGCCGCAAATCGGCTTCCCAGCCCCGGATGCCGGCGACAAAAAGTTCAATAGCCGTCCTGTTGTCCCGACTTGAGGGGCGTACCGGACACGGTTGCACCGCGTACGGCGCCGCTTTGAGGAAACCCACTGCATCCGCGACGTCTAGCAAGTCGCCGTTGGACAGGGACGCCCATCCGGGCGAATCCTACAGCATCGCCGTGATCGCCGCGAGCACCTCGGCCAGCGCCGCCGGCCCGTCGTCGGCCGCCAGGTGGAGTACCGGACCTCGATCCGGGCGCCGCGTCTGTTCAACGAGTGCCGCACCCCAAAGACGAAAACGTACGGCATCCAATTCCTGCGGAACCCCGCCGGCACGCGCGAGCGAGCTCGTGTCAGGCGAGCCCAAGTCGGCCCGCGCGTCGAGCACGACCAACAGCCTGGGCGCCGTTATTTCGCCGCGGAGCGCCTGCCAGGCCCCGGCTACTGCAGCCCGGCCTGGAGCGTCGAGCCAGGTTGCCGCCCAAATCAACGACTGGTCGAACCAAAAATCGCTTACCGTCCAGGCCGCGTCAGCGGGCCACGCGTCGCGAGCCAAGAGCTGGGCACGCCGTGAGAGCCGTTCGATTTCCGCTTGTGCGTCATCGGCGGCCCAAGGAGCCAGGTCGGCCTCCGGGTCGGAGAGGAAACGGGCACCGGTCTCCCGCACCGCCTCTTCGGCGAGACGTGTCTTGCCGGTGCCCGGGAAGCCGGTGATGGCCACGTAAGGCGCCGATTCGTCGAGGTGCGCCAGCAGCCGGCCAACGCTCCAACCGGTCGTCGGATGTACCATTTCAGCGGCGACTTCGGCCGCCGGTTGAAGCACGAAACGGCGAAAAGCCATCCTGGGGTGGGGCACGGTCAAAGCGGGCGTGTCGAGTTCCAATTGCCCGTAAAGCAACAAATCGAGATCGACCGAGCGTGCGTCCCAGCGCACTTTGCGTTGACGCCCCAAATGCCGCTCGATCTGCCGCAAACGCTCGAGAACGTCCAACGGATCGAGCGACGTTTCCAGCGTCAGCGCGCCGTTGAGATAGGCCGTTTGACCCAGGGGGCCACCGACCGGCGCGGTTTCGTGCCAGCGGCTTTGGCGCAAGAGCACCGTGGCCGGCGTCGACGCCAACTCGGCCACCGCGCGTGAAAGCGTTGCTTGCCGATCACCCAGGTTGGCGCCCAAGCCGATGAGACAGCATGCCATAGGAGAAAAAGCTGGGGGGGACATCCAAGCCACGACTTTTGGTCGCCGACATCCGATCCCTACATCGCCGCCCCCCAAGCCTTTTCGCTCGACTTGTCCACCACTTGCCAGGAGGCGAAAAACTTCGCGCAGGGAACGAACACCTAACATCCCGTCGCTCGGCGTCTCTACGGCACCGCGCTCACGACGGGTTCGTCGCTTGAATCCGCATGAACTGAAATATGTGTTCGTCTCGAACGTTATCGATCCACCGCCGGCGTCATCGATCGACCAGACGGAACCGGCGGCGGAACGGCGAAGCTTTCTGCCTCACGGCACTTCGCGTATTGTGCGGAGCAAAACGAGATTGTCAAGAATGATTTATCCAGAGAAATTTCAGCCGCTAAAGCAGGTCCCCTTGGCGTGCCTCACTCGCCCACGTTGCCCACAACCCCAGCCGCCAGGCTGATCTTGCACGGCGAACCCCACCTCGCATACGATAGATACGACCATCGGCCACGCGCGACGTGAATTCCCGCCTGGAATTCAGCAGCAATCAAATCACGACTTTCCATTCGACAATGAGCCAATCGGTGACCTTGGAAGATTCATCTGGATCCGCCGGGCATGAATTCGCCGGCCCCGGATTCGCCGCGTCTGAATTCTCCGGGCCCCATTCGCGCGAGCTCGTGGCGCGCCTGGCCGACGAAGTGGCCCACCTGGACCACGCCGTGAGGGTCGATCTTTTGGAACGCTTGCTGGGCAAGAGCGTCTGCCGGCGCTTGGGCATCTTCCCCTTGCCGCCGGGCTTCGTACTCTCGGTCGTGATTCCGGTCTACAACGAATTTCGGACCATCGAAGAAGTCGTTCGCCGCGTGCGCGCCTCGGGCGTGCCTACCGAGATCATCATCGTCGACGACGGCAGCACCGACGGCACGCGCGAGCTGCTGCGAGGTTGGCCCTCGGCGCCGGATCTCAAGGTCTTCATGCACGAGACGAATCTGGGCAAGGGCTCGGCGCTGCGGACCGGCTTCGGCCACGCCACCGGCGAAGTTGTCATCGTGCAGGATGCCGATCTGGAATACGACCCGGCCGAATTCGAAAAGCTGATCCAGCCGATCGTCGATGATCTTGCCGACGTGGTGTTTGGCAGCCGCTTCACGGGCGACAACCAGCGCGTGCTCTACTTCTGGCACTCGGTCGGCAACAAGCTGCTCACGTTGCTCTCCAACGCGATGACCAACCTCAACCTCACCGACATGGAGACCTGCTACAAGGCTTTCCGCCGCGACGTCATTCAGGGGATCGCGCCCACGCTGCGCGAGCAGCGCTTCGGAATCGAACCAGAGCTGACGGCCAAGGTGGCCCGCATGCCGGGCGTAAGGATCCACGAACGCCCCATCAGTTATTGCGGCCGGACGTACGCCGAGGGAAAGAAGATCACGTGGCGCGACGGCTTCCGGGCGTTGTGGTGCATCGTGCGTTATTCATTGGGGAAGTAGCGACCAGGCCATTTGCGCCGCGTTGAGCGGAATTTGTGAGAATTCCGAGAGAAGGGAAGTGGACCACGGCCGCCGGCGGAAATAGTGTACAGGATAGTATACGTAGCCTTTCGCTCCGCGAAAGTACGCTCCTCTACAGAGCGAAAGACGACACAAGGCCCGGCATGAACGAGTTTTCCGACAGCCTCTGAATCAGCGCTCGACGAGGGCAACCCCTCGTTGTTCTACACAAGTTGCGAGTGATGCGTCGCCCCGTTCACGGGGCCTCCCGCGAAGCGGTCATAGACCCGGCATTCATGCGCATTCATGCCGGGGAAAACGGGAGCACATTATTGTGTATTCAGCCCCGTTCACGGGGCTTACCATTTTCTTGGCTTTAGCCATCCTGGAAGCCCCGTGAACGGGGCTGGAAGAAAGGCAAGTGGGTCGGTTTGCGAACCCGGCGTAAACGCCGGGCCGAATACCGCTACGCGGAAGCCCCGTGAACGGGGCAAACCGGCGTCGATTGGATCAAGCAGCAGACCGCCACCGTTTCCCGTACGAAAAGTCCAATGCTCATGCCGGGGATGGTGTGGCGGGCGATGGGCGCGTTACAATCGGTAACAGTACGATTCGACGTGGCACCTCACATGGGCGAGGGAGCGATCATGCGTCCAATGGCTCGAGCGTCCTCACGCTGTCGCGCGCGAGTTGTGACGCTCATTGTGCTGATCGTCGCGGGAACGGGGATCGCCCTGGCGGTCGACGTCGGTCCGCGGGGCAACGCGTACCCGCACTCGGCATGCGCGGCCGCCGCGGCCCAGATCTCGCGGCCTTCCACCAATCCTGAAGCCAAGTCCAGGTTTCGGCGGACACCTGCACGGCAGGCTGACGCCCTTGTGCGGTCCGCCAACGCCTGGCCTTTATCACACGCGCTGCCATCGGGACCCTGCCTTCGGCAGGGCGGCAACCACAAGAACGGGGCAAACCGGCATCCGGTCGCTACAAAAGACGTGTTGAACACCGAGGGCGTTCGCCCCCTGTTTGTCAACCCTCCACGCTTCCGCGGTTCAAACAGTCGATCAACTGCCGCAACTTGCCGAGGCTGCGGCGGTTGAAGCGGAAAATGAGCCGCGGCAAGTGAACGATCTTGGGCTCGTCCTGTTCCTCGGGCAGCGGCCCGCCGAGGTCGAAGTGGCTGTCGCTCGTGATGTCGCTGAATCGCCGGTGGATCGCGGCGAGCAGGTCGTCGCCCGGCGGCGTTTGCAGCCGCAGCACGAGCTTGTTTCGCACGTAGCGCATGCTGTGGTAAACGCGGAAGAAGCCGAGGATTTCGTCTACGGCTTCCTCGACCCGGTCGGTGAGCTTGTAGAGCGAGAGGTCCTCGGGTGAGATCAGCACTTGGCCCAAGAGCCGCCGCACGACGAATTCGTGCCATTCCCGCCAAAACGACCCGCCCGGCTCGTCGAGAAACACGACCGGCACCATGTCGCGCTTGCCGGTCTGCAACAGCGTGAGCACTTCCAGGCCTTCGTCGAGCGTGCCGAAGCCGCCGGGAAGCAGGCAGACCGCGTCGCACTCCTTGACGAACATCAGCTTGCGGGTGAAGAAGTACTTCATGTGGACGAGCTTCGGGTCGCCGGCGATCACCGGGTTGGCGTCTTGCTCGAAGGGGAGCATGATGTTCAGCCCCATCGAGTTCTCGCGGCCGGCCCCCAGGTGCCCTGCCTCCATGATGCCGCTGGCCGCGCCAGTGACGACGAGCCAGTTCCGTTCGGCCATCGAGCGGCCGAAATCGACGGCCTGTTGAAAGGTGGCCTCGTGCGGGCGGGTGCGTGCCGAGCCGAAGACCGTGACCTTGCGGCGCGAACGATAGGGCGAAAAGACCTTGAAGGCATACCGCAACTCGCGCAACGTGCGGCTCAGGATCTTCAGATCGCCGCGACTGGTATTGTCGCGAGCCAGTTTGTCGGCCGACTCCTTGATCATGGCGATCAGGTCGCTGACCCGGTCGGGTTCATCGATTTCCGCGGTGAAGGGCGCCACGGTGGAGGGCGTCCCGACGGAAGCGGGGCGTTCGTCGGGGTTCGATTCCGACGAAGGGGGGGACTGGGGAATATCCGCGTCGGACACGCTAGCTACCTTGCAAGCACCGGCCACCGTGAAAGTCTCATTCTTGGCCGCGCGCAGTATAGCTGAAAATCGACCGTAGGGCACTAGGCCGACGGGCGACAGCAGAATTGATAGGCCCGCAAGACTTCGTACAGATCGGTTGAGATCGTGATTTCGTCGTGCTCGAAGTCGCGCAGCCAGGTACGCTCGCTACGGATGGCCTCGGCCAGCAAGGGAAAGACTTCGCTCAAGGGAAGCTGCACGGTTTGATCGTTCTTTTTCGGCGCGCTCTTCGTGGCACGCGCCGGTTCCGGACCGTAGTAGACTCGCAGGCGGCTTCGGGCCATGACGCAACTTCCTCCCGTCCGTGGAGAATCGAATGTCTTGCTACCAGTATCGACGGAAACTGTGGTGTGGGTTTGATCTAATTGTCCGAGGAGACGGCATTTGCCCGTGGACCCGAGCATCTGGGTCAAGCACGAAGTTCGGATGATGCACGCGCTGCCGGATTATTAGGTAAGCTGGGCCGGTCCCAACGGCTTGACATCGTCTCCGCCAGTGCCTAGATTGCCAAACGGTCAAGTTCATTGCGCGGAAACCGTTGCGTCGCCCGCGTACTCCTTGTGTTACATAGGTCACCGGCCCGCGAAGATACAGGCCACCGGCCGACGAGAATTCACCTCGCATGGCGAGCATGGTTGCCAACGATCTGGGACAGGTGTCCCATG
>DATLQY010000010.1:0-3097 GCA_035534975.1 Pirellulales bacterium | reverse complement strand
AAAGAAACGCCGCGTTGCGCAGGCGCTGAGCTGGGTTCGGCTTGACCACTTTGCAACAAGGCGGATCGACAAGCTCTCGGGAGGCGAACGGCAGCGGGTCGCGGTCGCCCGAGCACTCGTCGACGGGCCAGCTTGCGTGTTACTCGATGAACCACTGGCCGCACTCGATCCGCACCTGCGCAACTCGACCTTGGAGTTGCTGCAGGAGATCCAATCACGGCTGCGCGTGACCTACATCTACGTGACCCACGATCGGCAGGAGGCACTGCGCGCGGCGGGTCGTATCGGTGTACTCCGCGAAGGACGATTGGAACAGGTCGGCGCGCCCACCGAGCTTTACCGGTGTCCGTCATCGGCTTTTGTGGCATCGTTCTTGGGGCCCATCAATTGGTTCGAGGGCTTGGTACAAAGCGGGGGTAGCCGGAGTATTCGCCTGAGGTCCGGCCAACACTTACCGCTGGATGACCACCAATCGGTCGAGACGGGCCGCATATTGCTGGGAGTCCGTCCAGAAGATATCGTCGTGGGCGGTGAGCAATTCCTGGCCGCAGAGGTCCTTCACCAAGATTTCTGCGGGTCCACGGTCACGTTGCGCATGGCGAGCGACGAAGGCGTTGCGATTAATGCCGAATTGCGCGGCGATTCGGCTTCGCCGCCGGTCGGTGCGCGTGTTTCGCTGAGTTGGCCGCCGAATGTCGCGCATGTGTTTCCGTTCGATGATGTTGGGCCGACGACTTGAATGGCGTAACGCTGGGTGCTGGAGGGACGAGCATGAATGGTTCCAAGCGTACTGGTTGGATGGCCTGGCCGCCGGTGGTGTTTCTTGTCGTGTTTTTCGTCGTTCCGACGGGCATCGTCATGAGCTACTCGGTGCTTGAACGCGATTTTTACGGACAGGTGCGGCCCCACTTCTCCCTTGACGGATGGCGTCAGGCGATCGATCCCATCACTCTCAGCGTTCTTTCGCGTTCCGTCACTTTGGCGTTGTGCGTTACCTTCTCATGCCTCGTGCTGGGATATCCCTGCGCCCTCGCGTTAGCCAGGGTAGGGCTCCCGTGGCGCAGGTACTGGGCTGTGCTGATTAGCTTTCCACTGGTGACATCGCTGCTCCTGCGCATTTACGGCTGGATGAACCTGCTACCACTCGAATGGCGAGGCACGATCTGGGCCGTCGGTCTCGTGATGTCAGTCAACTACCTGCCGTTCATGCTCTTGCCCTTGCTGAAATCCCTCGAGGGGATGGATAGGGATATGGTGCATGCGGCAACCGATCTCGGTGCCACTTCCTGGCAGACGTTCCGCCTGGTGACTTGGCCGCTGACCAGACCCGGAGCCATTGCCGGCTGCGCACTGGTCTTCATCCCGTCCACAGGCGACTACCTGGTGCCGCACTTCTTTGGCGAGGGCCGCTTCAACGTGCTAGGCACTCTCATCGTGCAGCAATTCATGGAGCGCCGCAATTGGCCGTATGCAGCCGCGTCGTCCCTTTGGTTGCTCGCGCTTGTCTGCGTTCCCCTGCTACTGTGGCTTGGCGCATCACGGCTTCACCCCGCGCTAACCGGCAAAATGTGGGACAACGTTGATGAATAGCCGATCCTGGTGGCATTGCTGGCTGCGTCGTATGGTCCTGGCCCTGTTCCTGGGCGCTACGTACGCCCCCGTAGTGATGATCTTCATCTACTCGTTTAACCGCTCACGGTTAGGTGGCGTCTGGACCGGCTTTTCAACCCGCTGGTACGCCGAATTGTTCCAACGGAGTGAACTGTGGAAGGCACTCGGCACGAGCACCTTAATCGCGGCGTGCGCGAGTTCCCTCTCCACCATTCTTGGGACGCTCGCGGCGTTCGGTCTTCGGCATTGGAGAAGGCGTACCCGGGACCTGGCGCGTGGCCTCTTTTCGATACCACTCGTCGTCCCCGACATGATCATCGGAGTGTCTTTGGCGCTGTATTATCATTCCCTTGCCATCGAACGCGGCCTGGCTACAATCATCGTGGCGCACATGGTCTTTGGAGTCTCGTACGCATTCGTGGTCATGTCGGCCGCTGTGAAGCTACTCGACGAGACCCTGTTTGCCGCGGCACTCGATTGTGGCGCCACTCCATGGCAGTCACACCGATGGGTCACGATTCCGACTCTGGCTCCGAGCCTCGGCGTCGCTTGGTTGTTGGTGTTCGTGATGTCTTTCGATGATTTTCTGATCACTTTTTTCAGCAAGGGGCTGGGCAATGACACGTTGCCCATCAAGATCTACTCCCAAATGCGCTTCGGGCTCAGGCCTGCCACCAACGCACTGTTCGCCGTGATTTTTTTAGTCACGGTCGTTGGTGTGGCCGTGGGCGCGTGGCTGAGCTATCGACGGCCCAACTCGCACCTAGGAGGAACTATCTCGCCTTAATGAGGCGGGCGCTCGGCGGCCAGTTGCCGACGCGCCGCTAAGATCCGCGCAGCGGACTGGATATGATCATCATCCGACAACCTTTGGAGAAACTCATGAATGCCTTGCGTCGCACACTGCTGCTCTTTGGATTTATTGGCGGAATCACGGCGATCGCTACCGGTTGCTCGAAATCCGGCGACAAACCCGTTTCCGTCCTGCCGTTTGACGGCCAGACGCTCAACGTATTCAACTGGAGCGACTACATTGACCCCGAGTTGATCGCCGAATTCGAGGCGCGCACCGGCGCTCACGTTCAGTATGACACGTATTCCAGCGATTCCGAATTGGAAACGAAGGTCCTTGCCGGCGGAGGCGGTTACGACGTCATTTTTCCGTCCGACCGCAGCATCCCCATGATGCTGAATAAGAAGCTGCTGGCTCGACTGGACAAGGCGTTATTACCGAATTGGAAGCACTTGGACCAGAAGTTTCTGAATGCGCCCTACGATCCCAAAAGCGAGTACGGCGCGCCATATTTCTGGGGGACGGTTGCCGTCGGCATTCGCACGGATCATGTGACGGGCGACGTAAAGGGTTTTGAGGTGTTGTTCGACGAGCAATACCGCGACCACATCACCATGCTCGATGACCCGGAACATGTGGTGGCCGTCGCCCTAATGCAACTTGGGCTTCCGATGAATTCGACGGAAGATGCCG
>DATLQY010000009.1:0-11554 GCA_035534975.1 Pirellulales bacterium | reverse complement strand
TGAACGAAAGCAGGCGGAAGAGCAATTACAACGCCATCAGGCCGAGCTGGCGCACGTTTCACGGGTCAGCACGATGGGCGAGATGGCCACGGGACTGGCCCACGAGATCAATCAACCGCTTTCGGCGATCCACAACTATGCGCAAGGGTGCATGCGCCGTCTGACCGGCGCCACCCCTCAGACCACCGAGCTGCGCGAGGCGCTCAAGCAGATTGTCTCCGAGGCGCGCCGCGCTTCCGACGTCATTCGATCGGTCCGGCGGTTCGTCGTCAAACGGGAACATGACCGTTTTCCCGTCAACTTGAACGAATTGGTGCGCGAGGTCTTGCAGTTGACGACTTTCGAAACGCGGCGGTGCGGCGTCGCAATCGGGCTCGACCTTCCCGATGGGCTTCCACCCGTGATGGGCGATTCTATCCAATTGGAGCAAGTCATCCTCAACCTCACGCGGAATGCCATTGAATCGATGCACAGCCAGCCCGCGGAAAGGCGCGAACTGCGTGTCAATACTCGACTCCACGAGCACAATCGAAAGCTTGTCGAGGTCGTCGTCAGCGATACGGGCGTCGGCCTCCCGCCAACCGCCGCCGATCGTGTTTTCAATGCCTTCTTCACGACGAAGGCAGACGGGCTGGGAATGGGGCTTTCGATCAGCCGGTCGATCGTCGAATCGCACGGCGGTCGTTTGTGGGCCCAATCGAATCCCTTCGGCGGTGCGACGTTTCGCCTGACCTTGCCTGTCGTTTCCCAGGGAGCTACCAATGTGTCCTGAACCCACCGTATTCGTCGTCGATGATGACCCCAGTGTCCTTAAATCGCTCTGCTGGCTGATCCAATCGGCCCAGTTGCCGGTAAAGACGTACGAGTCGGCCGAGCGGTTTCTGCAGTATTACGATCCTTCATGGTCGGGCTGCCTGTTGCTCGACGTGCGGATGGGGGCGATGGGCGGGCTGGAATTACAGGCCGAGCTGGCCGCGCGCGGCACGAACCTGCCGACCATTATGATGACGGGCCACGGCGACGTGCCGACCTGCGCCCGCGCGTTCAAGGGGGGCGTGTTCGACTTCATCGAGAAACCGGCTGACGATGTTCTGCTCATGGACCGAATCACCGCCGCAATGGCGCGATCGGCTCAAGACCGTGAGCGCTGTTCCGATGCCGGGGAACTGGCGACTCGGCTGGAACGGCTCACACCACGGCAGCAGGAGGTGCTCGACCTCTTGATTGCCGGCACGCCACTGAAGCTCGTCGCCTCACGGCTGGGAGTCAGCGTGCAAACCGCGGCCAAACACCGTGCGCAGGTCCATTTCAAAATGCAGGTGCAAAGCGACGCGGAGCTGGTGCGGCTGGTGCTTTCACAGCAGGGGCCTCGTCAGCCTTGAACATTACTTTCGCTTCGCCGCGAACGTGCCGTTGGGCTGGTGGAACATGGCCTCGAGCACTTTGCCCTCGCCGTCCTTCTTGAACTGGACGGCGAAACCGTCAAGCTCCTTGAGGGCGAAGCGCAGCTCGCGTTCGGGCACGAGCGTGTAGGTCGGCTGGCCGGGTACGGTCACGGTGAGCGCATCTTCACCCCGCAACTCGACGGCAATCGTCACGCCGTTCAGTTCGTACTGGCCGGCCAGCGGCTCGAGGAACTCGCGCTTGCGCATCACATCGTCGCCGACGCGCTTGAACACGATGTCGTCGACCGTGGACTCCAGCGGCACCGCGACGCGGTCGATCTCGCCCCGCTTGTCGTACCCGAAGGTGATCTTCAAGCCCGCCAGTGGCCCGTCGGTGACTTCGCCCAGCTCGAAGATGTCGTAATGGAAGTGCTTCAATGGCACGGTCACGCCGTTGGAGGTGATCTTCAATTCGGTCGTCCCCTCGAATTCGACGCGCAGGCGACCGTAGCCTGGGTGCTCGTAGTCGCCGCCGTAGTCGGCCAGCGAATGGGAGGGCGAGGTTCCTTCCTTGCGGCCGACAGGGCCGCTCTTCTTGGCCTCTTCCCCCGCCTGCTTGGCTTTGGCGATCTGTTCGCGCAGTCGGCCGGCCCAATCGATCGGCTCCAGCCCCAGCAGCCGGTCGTAGAGGTTGTACGTGATCGCGGGCGAAGCGATGAACGAACCGCCCGACAGGTTCGTGAGCACGATCACGCCGATCTTCTTCGCCGGCATGAACGACAGTTTCGAAATGAACCCGTCGATGCCTCCGCCATGCTCGACCAGCTTATGGCCGCGGTACGAGGCCACGTTCAATCCCAGCCCGTAACTCGAGTGGCCCAGCTCTTCGTAGGGCGGGCTGCCGGGCGTGACCATCTGCGGCGACTGCATCGCCTCGGCGTTGGCCGCCGAGAGCCGCTGGACTTCGCCCACCTTGCCCTTGGCGATGTGGAACTGCACATAACGGATCATCTCTTCGACCGACGAATTGATCGAACCGGCGGGACCGACGGCGTCGATGTTGCGGAACGGCACCGTTTTGACCTCCTCGCCGACGAGATGATAGGGCAGCGCGAAGTTGTCGGTTTTCTGCGAATCGACGACGGAGAAGTTCGAGCGGACCATCGACAGCGGCCCAAAAAATCGTTCGCGCGTGAAGTCCTCCCAACTCGCGCCCGATACCCGCTCGATCAGAAGACCCGCGGTCATAAACATCAAGTTGTTGTACTGGAACGTGGCGCGGAACTCCTTGCTCGGCTCAAGGAACTTCAGCCGATCGTAAAGCTCGCGGCGCGAGAGAGGCGATCCGTACCAGAGAAAGTCGTGTCGCGGCAGGCCCGAACGGTGCGTTACCAGGTCGCGGGGTGTCATGTGTTCGGTGGCGATGCCGTCTTTGAGCTGGAAATCATTCAGCCATTTTCGCACCGACTGGTCCCAGTCGAGCTTGCCTTCGTCGACCAACATGCCCAGCCCGGCGGCCGTAAACGACTTGGTGACCGACCCGATCGCGAACAAGGTTTGCGCCGTGACGGGGAGTTGCTCGGCGACATTGCGGTGGCCGTACCCTTTGGCGAGAACGACCTGCCCGTCGCGGATCACGGCAACCGCCAGGCCGGGCACCTTGTCTTCTTTCATCAGGCCGGCGACGAGCTCGTCGAACCCGGCCAATACCGTAGGTGGTTCGGCGGTCGGTTCGGCGGCTGGCTGGGCCATGCCCCAACGGCAGGTGCCGAGAACGGTCAAAATCAAAAGGATCGTCAATGGGCGACGGGAGGGGCAATTCATCGGCGAATCTCGATTTCTAGTTTTAGGTGAAATAGGGCACGTGCCCACGGCGCGACGTATTCGCCGCGGAGCCTGACATCTTATACTTTCTATACTTTGCGCGGCCGACAATGAAACTTTTTTTTACGAGAAAGTGGTGGCTGGTGGCAGAGCCTAGGCGATGCCCCGGCTCGTGGGGCAGGTTTCCAACCTGCCATACATCTCACTATGGCACCCTTGGAAACCTGCCCCACGGGCTTTGCCCCAGCCACCGTGAATGTATCATTCTTGGCCGCGTGCAGCACAAAACCCGCTGGCGTGCCATCCAGGCTTGACCTTCGCGAGTCGCTAACCTAGACTTCGGATTGAGTTTGTGGCAAGTTTCCTCTTGGGCTGGCGGCGGTTCTCGGCCCAAAGTCCCATTTTCGCCGAAGGTTCGCGGGCGTGAAGCGCGCTTTAATCAGCGATATCCATAGCAACCTCGAAGGACTCGAGGCCGTGTTGGCCGACATCGCGCAGCAAGGGATCACCGAGATTTATTGTCTCGGCGACATCATCGGTTACGGTCCAAACCCGCGTGAGTGCATCGACCTCGTGATGAAGCTCGACTTCTGCCTCCTGGGCAACCACGACCAAGGCGCGCTGTTCGACCCCGAAGGGTTCAACTCAGGGGCTGAACGGGCCATTTTTTGGACTCGCGAACAACTTGAAAGCCCCAAGGGCACCCCGGCCGAAAACGCCCGCCGCTGGGATTTTCTCGGCGAATTGCCCCGCAACAAGCGGGAGAACGGTTTCTTGTACGTGCATGGCTCAGCGAGAAACCCGCTCAACGAGTACGTCTTTCCCGAAGACATCTACAACCAGCGGAAGATGGAAAAGATCTTCGCGCTGATCGAACAGCATTGTTTCCAAGGTCACACGCACGTGCCGGGCGTGTTTACCCAGGGCCTGAGCTTTCTCAGCCCTGAGGAAATCAGCTACCAGTACCGGCTCAATCCCCAAGAGAAGTCGATGATCAACGTGGGTTCCGTCGGCCAGCCGCGTGACGGCGACCCGCGGGCCTGCTACGTCGTGCTCGACGACGAAATGGTCCGCTTCCGGCGTGTAGAATACCCACTCGAGAAAACGATTCAGAAGATTTACGAGACCCCGGAGCTCGACAACTTCCTGGGTGACCGTCTTCGAGACGGGAGGTAATCGTCAACCGCATGGAAGATCGCCAGCGTTTTCGCTTGTTTCTGTTCTTGTCGGCCTTGGTGTTGGGGATCAACATCCTGGTCATGCGTTGGGCTGTGCCTCCGGCGCCGCAGGCCGGCGCACCGAACCAGCCTGGCGGCGCGGCCGGTGCTGCAGCGAAGGGGGCCGAAGAAAAAGGGGCCAAGGCGAAGGATGATGACGCGGAAAAGGCAGCCAAGCCCCGAGCCGAACGCAAGAAGAAGCCGGCGGAAGCGCCCCTGATCCGCGAGCCGGCCAAGGAGGTCGCCGAGGAGTGGGGCACGCTCGGCTCGCTCGACGAGCTGGACGGTTATCGGATGCTGGTCACGTGGTCGAACCACGGCGCCGCGATCGAGTGTATCGAACTCAACAGCCCGCGGTTCCACGACCTCGATGACCGCAACGGCTATCTCGGGCACCTGGCGGCGGTTGACGCGGCTCAAGGCGATCATGCACAAGCAGACGAGGCGGCCCCTTCCGGCGCGCGGGTGCGCGTCGTCGGTCGTGGCACACCCGCCGCGGTCGCCGGATTGCAGCCCGGCGACGTGATCACCGCCTTGGGAGAAGAGCGCATTTCCACCGCCGAGGAATTGACCGAGGCTTTGGAAAAGACCAGGCCGGGTACGACGGTAGGCGTGTCGATCGTGCGCGCCGGCAATCCCGTTCAGCTTTCCGCCACGCTCCGTCGCCGTCCGCTTGAGCTGATCAAGCCGGAAGCGACCGATCCGCTTTCGTTCCTGCTCACCTTGCAGGAAATCGACGACGAAACGATCGCCAAAAACGACGACGAATTGCCCGGACTCAAAATGCGGACCCGCAATTGGACGAGGCGGCCCAGCGACCCTGCACATCCGGACGAGGTGGCCTTCGAGTTGCTCCTGTCCGAGCGGCAATTGGAGGTCGCCAAAATCTACCAACTCGCGGCGGTTCCCGCCAACGAGCGGAGCGACCTCGCCTCACCCGATTACCCCGCCTATCACCTCGACCTCCGTATCGAGATCCGGAACCTGAGCGACGAAGCCAGAAAGGTGGCGTACCGCTTGGACGGGCCGACCGGACTGCCAACTGAAGGATGGTGGTACGCCCAATCGGCGAAGATCAGCCGCGACTGGACCGGTTCGCCAGGACTGCGCGACGTTGTGATTGGCAAACTCGACAACGGCAAATTCTCGGAGCTTCTCGTGAGCGCGTCGAAGCTGGCCGACGACAAGCCCGGTCAGGAATTGGCCGATAAAGATCGGCAATTCGTCTTCGTCGGCGTCGACGCGCAGTACTTTTCGACCATCCTGATACCGCAAAATGACGACGAGACCATGCCCGCCGGCTTCGCCAGCGTCAGGCCGCTGGCGGTCGGCGAGGTGCCGGAGAAGGCCAAGACGAAACTGCTTGACGTTTCGTGCCGAATTGATAGCCTTCCCTTCGATCTTGAGGCCGGCGGCGAGCCGGCGGTCCACAATTTTCGGATCTTCGCCGGTCCCAAGCGGCCGGCGCTGCTCAAGCAATACGCCGTGACCAACGCCAGCCCAGAAGGGCTGCGGCCGATCGTGTACTACGGATGGTTTTCGTGGGTGTCGGTGCCGATGCTCACGATCTTGCACTTCTTTTACGGGATTGTCGGCAATTTCGGCCTGGCGATCGTGATGCTCACGGTGCTGGTCCGCTCGTGCATGTTCCCGCTCAGCCGCAAGCAGGCGCTCGGCGCCGCCAAAATGCAAGAGCTGCAGCCCGAGTTGAAGAAGCTCACGGAAAAGTACAAAAACAACCCCACCGAGCGGGCCAAGGCGCAGCAGGAGCTGTTCCGCAAACACAACTATCACCCCTTGAGCGGCTGTTTTCCCGCCCTGATCCAACTACCGATCTTCCTTGGGCTGTACCGATCGCTGGCGGTCGACATCGAGCTGCGGCAAGCGCCGTTGTTGAGCGAGTCGATCCGCTGGTGTTCGAACCTGGCGGCGCCCGACATGCTCTGGCGTTGGGACAGCGTGTTGTTCTCGTTCCTGTCGGGCGAGACGGGCTGGCTGGGCCCCTACTTGAACGTCCTTCCGTTGGTGACGATCGGTCTGTTTCTCTGGCAGCAGAAAATGTTCCTGCCGCCGCCGGCCGACGAACAAGCCGCCATGCAGCAGAAGATCATGCAATACATGATGATCTTCATGGGCGTGATGTTCTTCAAAGTGCCCAGCGGTTTGTGCTTGTACTTCATCGCCTCGAGCCTGTGGGGCATCTGCGAGCGCAAGCTGCTCCCCAAAACGATCGGCAAGTCGGCGGCGCCGCCGGCGTCCGGTGGGCGGCCGTCTTCCCCAAGCGCCAGCCCCAACGGCAATGGCAACGGTGCCCGTCGCGGCGGCAAGAAAAAGGCGAAGGAACGCGATCGGGGGTAGTGTCCGCCCGTGTCATGAACTTGACTCCGAAAAACACCAGCGACGCCGCCGATGGTGTGACGCCGTCGGGCGACCAGTTGCACGTCGACACGCTCCCCGTCGCGCCGCCGGGCGCGGCCGCCTCTGGGCGGCCAGGCGTATCGGGCTTCGTGCTCCTCGAGGAGCTTGGACGAGGCGGAATGGGCGTGGTCTACAAGGCCCGGCAGATCGCGCTGAATCGCGACGTGGCCTTGAAGATGGTCCTGGCCGGCGCGCACGCCGGCCAGGCCGCCCTCGACCGCTTTCACGCCGAGGCGCTGGCGGTCGCGAAGCTTCAGCACCCGCACATCGTTCAGATCTTCGTGGTGGGCGAGGCGGATGACCGGCCGTACATCGCCCTGGAGTACGTGGCGGGCGGAAACCTGGCAAAGAAGCTAGGCGGCAAACCCCAGCCGCCGCGGGAGGCCGCCGCAATGGCGTTGACGTTGGCCGAGGCCGTCCATTTCGCCCACGAGCAAGGCATCGTTCACCGCGATCTCAAGCCCGCCAACGTGTTGCTTACGTCCGCGGGCACGCTCAAGATCACCGATTTCGGCCTGGCCAAGCAGTTGGAATCGGGCGGCGGCCGCACGCGCACCGGCGACATTTTGGGGACCCCGACGTACATGGCGCCCGAGCAGGCGAGCGGGGTCACAACGCAAATCGGACCGACGTGCGACGTGTACGCACTGGGGGTGATTCTCTACGAGATGCTCTCGGGCCGTGCCCCTTTCGATCGGCTCGATCCGCTCGAGACGCTGCTTGCGGTGGTGTCGGAGGAGCCGGTGCCGCTGCGGCGCTTGCAGCCGGGCGTGCCGCGCGACTTGGAAACGATCGCGATGAAGTGCCTGGAAAAGTCGCCGCGAAAACGCTACCCGTCGGCGCGGGAGCTGGCCGCCGACTTGAGACGGTTCCTCTCCAGCGAGCCGATCGCGGCAAGGCCGACGCGGTCGTGGGAACGCGCGATGAAATGGGCCCGCCGCCGGCCGGCACGGGCCGTCGCCGTCGCGGCCGGGCTTTTGGGAGCGGTGCTGCTGCTCGCCGGATTCGCGTGGCACTATCGGACCTTGGCCGTCGAGCTGAAACACACCGAAAAAGAGCGGCTGCGGGCCGACGAGCAGCGCCGGCGGGCGAACGCCAATTTGGCGTTGAGCCAGGAAATCGTGAACGGGCTGATTGCGCGCGGCAGCGGTGAAGGGGGGGCGCCCTTGGCCAAAAACGATCCCCAGCGAGCGGCCCTCCTCACTCTGGCGCTCGATTTCTGCCGAGGGCTGCTCAAGCAGAACCCCGACTCACCCGAAGTCCGCGAGCGAATGGGTCTGGCCCACAGCCAGACGGCGGACATCTACCGTATTTTCGGCCGGTTCGACGATGCGGAAGCCGAATACCGCCAGGCCATCGGCATGCTCACCCAACTCGACGCGCCATCGGCTTTCGACCAGCGCTCGCGCCGCGACCTGGCCGGCGCCTACAACAACTTCGGGAACCTGTTGCGCGCGACCGGGCGGTTGCCTGAGGCCGAAGAATCGTACCGCCAGGCGCAGCGCTGCTTTCGTGCGCTGGTCGCCGACTTCCCGGACGAACCTGATTACCAGCAGCTTTTGGCCATAACCTATAACAACATCTCTTTGGTGCTGAGTGCCACCGGCCACTCGGAGGAATCGGAAAAGTCGTTGCGCCAGGCCATCGAGCGCTACGAAGCGCTGGCGAAGCGCTGGCCCGATTCGAGCGAGTACCGCGAGGCCCTGGCGGGCAGTCACAATAACCTTGCCGTCCTCTACGATCGATCGGGCGATGGACCTCGCGCTGAGGAGGCGTACCGCGATGTGATCAAGGTCTTCTTGGAGCTGCACACTTCCGACCCGTCGCAGCCGAATTACCGGAACCATTTGGCCCGGGCCCACAACAATCTCGCCGGCGCGCTCAAGTCGCAACAGAAGCTCGGCGACGCGGCGCGCGAATACGGCCGGGCGATCGAGCTGTTGTCGTCCTTGATGGCGGAGTTCGGCAATCTTCCCGAGTACCGCCAGAGCCTGGGCGCGACGCTGAACAACCTGGCGGTCGTGCAAAGTCGTTTCGGCCAGGTGCCGGAAGCCCTTGCGACCTACGAGCGCGCGCGGCGGCTCTTCGAGCAGGAGCCGCTGGAAACCGCCGGCGTCGAGCAACGCGAAGGGCTGGCCGTGAGCCTCAACGCCTTGGCCATGCACGCAAGCATGGCGGGAGACTTGCCGAAGGCCAACGAGCTGCTCGAACCGGCGTTGCGCATCCGCCGTGAACTGGCCCAGCGGCAGCCGGACGACGTCTACACGAAGAGCGCCTTGGGCGTGACCTTGCAAATCGCGGCCGACCTGGCTGGCCGGCAGAACGACCTCGCGAAAGCCCGTGACCTTTGGCAGGAAGCGGTCGACGTCGAGCGCGCCGTCGTCGACGCGCGGCCTCAGGTGGAAAACTACCGCCTTTTGTTGCGATTCAACTATGCGGGCCTGGCCGACACGCTCGTTCAGCTCGGCGATCCGTCGGCAGCCGCGCAGGTGGTCGAGCGGCTCGTCGAAGTCGAGCCCGCCGCCGGCGTCACCCGGTTGTCGGTTGCCGAGCTGATTGCCCGTATCCTGGCCCTGCCTGTTGCGAAGAACGTGCCGTTCGATCGGGCGCGAGTTTCCGCGTTGGCGATTGACCAGTTGCGAGGAGCGATGGCCCACGAAGGCGTTACGCCTGCGCAACTCGAACAATCCGAAGCGCTTGTGCCGTTGAAGTCGCTTGCGGACTTTCAGGAGCTTCTGGGCAAGAAGGGTCCATAGAAAAAAACGACGGCCCGCTTAAAGGCTAGGATCGTCCCTCGTTCCCACGCTCTGCCGACCCGCTGCGCGGGTGCCCCGAACGCATCTTCGGCCGCTCCGCGGCCACGGCGAACGTTCGGTGAGCAAGCATGCCGCGCCTTCCGTGGCATTGCCACCACGGTACAACGACCGCTCACCTCCCGTCGCCGCCGTTCCTCGTTCCCACGCTCTGCGTGGGAACGGATCTTCGGCCGCTCCGCGGCCACGGCGAACGATCGGCGAGCAAGCGTAGCCGTGCCTTCAGAGGCATTTCGACCGCGGCACAACGACATTTCACTCCGCCTCCCCGCCCTCGATGCCATTGCCCAAGAGCGTCAACACTTCCTTGCGGACTTCTTCCAACTTCAGGCCGAGGTTCATCAGCACTTGGGCCGCCACCCCTTCCCGCTCGCGCAACAATCCGAGCAGGAGGTGCTCGGTGCCAACATAGTTGTAGCTAAAATCTCGGGATTCTTCCGCCGCGTACATCAGGACTTTTTTGGCCCGTGATGTCAGTGGGAGCTTGCCTGCCGCGACACGGTCAGGACCTCGTTGTACTAACCTGCCAACTTCCGAGCGGATCGTTTCCAATTCGAGATTGAGATTCGTGAGCACGTTGGCGGCAACGCTTTTTCCTTCGCTGACCAGGCCGAGCAAGATATGTTCCGTGCCGATGTATTCGTGATCTAACTGCTTTGCTTGTTGATTGGCCAGTTGCATGACTCCTCGAGCGCGGTCGGTGAAACGGTCGTACATCGAACCGGGCAAAGCTGGGTCCTCCTTATCAGCCTGACCAACTTGGTCAGCCACGTCGGTTTTGACTTTGTCAATGTGCTGATCGGTCAGATTGACCGGCGCGGAGCCGCGGCCCATCGCCCACAACACTTCCGCGCGGACTTCCTCCAGTTTCAGTCCCCGGTTCATCAATACCTGCGCCGCCACCCCTTCCCGATCTCGCAGCAGGCCCAGCAGGATGTGTTCCGTGCCAACATAGTCATGGTTCAAGTTGCGGGACTCTTCGATCGCGTACATGAGGACTTTCTTGGCCCGTGGCGTTTGCGGAAGCCTGCCCATTGTGACGATCTTCGGGCCGCTCGGCACGAGTTTCTCGGCCTCACGGCGAGTCTTGGGCAGGTCGACGCCGAGGTTCTTGAGCACGTTGGCCGCCACGCCGAACCGTTCCTTGATCAATCCCAATAGGATGTGCTCAGTGCCGACGTATTCGTGATTGAGTCGCTGTGCTTCCTGGTTGGCCAGTTGCATCACCTTGCGCGCGCGGTCGGTGAAGTGTTCATACATGCGATCTGTCCGTTTTTCGGTCCAGGCGCCGCCCAGCGGCTTGGGGCCGTCCTGGACAGCCACCTTTTCGTCAGTGGCCGCCGTCAACGGCCAATTCACTGCGCCTCGCCCGCGTCGAAGCCGTGACCCAAAAGATTCAACACTTCCTTGCGGACTTCCTCCAACTTCAGGCCGAGGTTCATCAGCACCTGCGCCGCTACGCCCTCCTGTTCGCGCAATAGGCCCAACAAAATGTGCTCGGTGCCGACGTAGTTGTGGTTCAGATTGTGGGCTTCCTCCATCGCATACTCGAGGACCTTCTTGGCTCTCGCCGTCCACGGGAGCTTGTTCCCGGTGACGCGGGCGGGATTTCCTTGCACGAGCTTGTCCACTTCCGAGCGGACCTTTTCCAGGTCGATGTTGAAGTTCTTGAGAACATTGGCGGCGACGCCGCTTCCTTTGCTGACCAGGCCCAACAAGACGTGCTCGGTGCCGATGTACTCGTGATAAATCTGTTTCGCTTGTTGATTTGCCAGTTGCACGACCCTTCGCGCGCGGTCGGTAGAGCGGTTGTAGATCGACCCGGGCAGATCTTGAGAGCCGCTATCGCTCCGACCGACTCTCCCAGCCAAGTAGGTCTCGAGCTTTGCAATCTCTT
>DATLQY010000008.1:0-17165 GCA_035534975.1 Pirellulales bacterium | reverse complement strand
AAGCCATCGGCGAAGTCGAGCTGAGACGTGCTTGGTATCGTCAGGCGGCCCTCGTGGTCGCTTTCAAAAATCCGCGAGCGCGGTTTATGGCGCAACAGCAAGGCCAGTGCCGGGTGACTAAATCAACGGACTCCAAGCGGGCGGGGGCAAATGCAAAATGCAATATGAGAAATGCGAAATGCAAATTGGACGAGCGGGCAAGCGCGGAACTCGGAGCGCGGAGTGCGAAGCGGGACGGGGTAAGCGCGGAACGCGGAGTGCGGACCGCGAAGACGTCAAGCAAAAACTATCTGGACCCTGACGCCTAACGCCTAACGCCTTACTCCAACTGACATCCTCCCATCGAGGGTCAATAAAATGCGACGGAGGAAGAAATCGTGGCGAGGAAAGCGGCGGAATGCCAATCGCCGGAGGGCCGACGAGCGCAAAACGGTACGAAAGAGTGTACTGGCGGCACCCGCGGCACAAGTTGGCGCGAGCGACGCGGGGGGTACTGGCAACCAACAACCGGCAACTCGCAACTCTTGCGCCCAGGCGGCTGTGGCGGGCGGGCGCCGTTTGGATTTGCGCGATGTGCCTTTGGGTTGCGACGGCCTGGCCAAGTACGAGCCCGACTTGGAGCGAGGAACATATGCGGAGGTCGACTTTCACGGCGAGCTGAACTCCACGTGCGACCCGCCGGCGGTGCTGCGGCGCGCCTGCGGGTGGCTCGCGCCCGGCGGTACGGTACGGGCCCGCTTCGTCAACGCGCGGCACATTGCCACGATCGGCGCGCTCGTTTCGGGGAAATGGAGCGGGCAGGACAAGGGGAAGAGGGGAGGAGGGGACAACGGGACGGCGAATGACCAACGGGAACGCGACGGAATTCTTACGAATTCCGCTACCGGAATGATCGACGCGAATCCAAAATCGAAGCTGCTCCGGTTCTATACTCGCCGCGAAATCGAGAAGCTCTTTTACCGCTCAGGGTACGAGCTCACGGAGCTGAGGCCCGAGCCGAACCCGTCGCTTGATGCGTGGCGTCGCGCAGGATGCCCTCTCGAGGTGGCCGCCGGAGCGCTGAAGATCGCCGCGCTTTCGCCGGAGGAAGCCGAGGAGTTTTTGACCGAGCAGTTTGTGGCCGTGGCACGCGATTGCGGATTGCGGATCGCGGATTGCGGATTGACCGGCACCAACGGCCAAGGGCCAAACACCAATGAACAAGGACAACTGACCAATGACCAAGGACAACTAACAACTGGCAACGGACAACTCACCACTCACGACTCACCCCTCACCAGCATTATCATCGTCACGCACAACGAGCTGGCGTTCACGCGGATGTGCCTGGAGAGCGTGCGGTTTTTCACCGACGAGCCGTACGAGCTCATCATGGTCGATAACGGCTCGACCGACGGCACGGTCGAGTTCCTGCGCGCCTCCGGCGACGTGCGCCTGATCGAAAACGCCGGCAATCGCGGCTTTCCCGCCGCTTGCAACCAGGGAATCCTGGCCAGCCGAGGCGAATACATCCTGCTCTTGAATAACGACGTGATCGTCACCACCGGCTGGCTCCGCCGGATGCTCGCCGCGCTGGGAAGCGATCGGAGCCGCAGCGGAATTCGTCAGAATTCCGACGCCGATCAACAGGGGGCTGACGCCCCCCGCTCGCCTGGGAACGCCGTCTCCCGGCGCGCCGGGATTCCGTGTAGCGGAATTCGTGAGAATTCCAACGTTGAAGACGTTGCTTCAACCAATGACCAAGGACCAATGACAAATGACTCCTCCATAGGCCTCGTCGGTGCATGTTCGAACGCGGTGAGCGGCGAACAACAGATCAACGTCGGTTACGAACACCTTACCGACCTCGACGGCTGGGCCTGGGAGTGGGGCCGCGCGAACCACGGCCAACGGATGGTCGTCGAGCGGCTGATCGGCTTCTGCCTGCTGTTCCGCCGCAAGCTGGTCGGCCGGATCGGCCTTTTCGACGAGCGGTTCGGCATCGGCAACTTCGAGGACGACGATTACTGCCTACGCGCAAAACAAGCGGGCTACCAGGCCGTCATCGCGCGCGACGCCTTCGTTCACCACTTCGGCCATCGCACATTTGCCGGAGCCGGCATCGACTTGAACGCACTGCTGCTGAGGAACAAGCGGATCTTCCAGGAGAAATGGGCGGATTCCGTCATTCGTCCTTCGTCATTGGTCATTGGCAACGGCCAAGCCGAACAAATGACGAGTGACCAAGGACAATTGACCAATTCCAATCCGCGATCCGAAATCCGAAGTCCGCAATCCTCCACGCTCCCCTCACCGCATGATCTCTTCATCTCCTCACCCTGCATCCCCTCACCCTGCCCGCCAAACGCCTCCGTCTGTAACCTGTCCCCTAAAACCTGTTCCCTTTCCTGCTGCATGATCGTCCGCGACAACGAATCGACCATCGAGGCCGCGGTGACGAGCATTCTCCCCTGGGTCGGCGAGGTGGTCGTGGTCGACACCGGCTCGACCGACCGCACGGCGGAAATCTGCCGGGAGCTGGGCTGCCGCGTTTACCACATGACCTGGCCCGACAGTTTCGCCGTCGCCCGCAACGAATCGCTCAAGTACGCGCGCGGCGAGTGGATCTTCTGGATGGACTCCGACGACGTGATCGACGCCGAGAACGGCCGCAAGCTGGCCGAGCTGGTCGGGCGGCTGCGCGATCCGAAGATCATGGGCGTGACGATGAAGGTGCTTTGCCCCTCCCCGATTCGCGACGGCGCCTTCGATTTCACAGCGGTCGACCACTGCAAGGTGTTCCGCAACCGGCACAACATTCGCTTCGTGTGGCGGATCCACGAGCAAGTGATGGAGTCGATCAACAACGTCCAGGGCGATGTGATTTACAGCGACCTGTATGTCGTCCACGCCGGGGCCGATCAGTCGCCCGAGGGACGCCGGGCCAAGCTCCGCCGCGACATCAGGCTGTTGTGCCTCGAGCGGCGCGAGAACCCGGACCATCCGTTTCTACAATTCAACTTCGGCATGACGTACGCCGACGCGGGCAAGCACCGCAAGGCGATCCGCGCCCTGAGGCGCAGCCTGGAGCTGGCCCAGCCGCACGAGTCGCACGTCCGCAAGGTCTATGCCCTTTTGGCCGGCTGCTACCGCGACCTGGGCGACAACGACGCGGCGCAAGCGGCCTGCCGCGACGGTTTGAAGCTCTTTCCGAAAGATCCTGAGCTGTTGTTCCGGCACGCCGCGCTCTTGCACGACGACGGCCGGCTCCGCCTGGCGGAACAGGCCTATCGGGCCGCGCTGGCCAACGACGACGCGCCGCACTTTGCCAGCTTCGATTACGGCATCGTCGGATACAAAGCCCGGCAGAACCTAGCGGTGGTCTACAACGAGATGGGCGCTCTCGACAAGGCCGAGGCCGAGTGGCGCCAGATCGTGGGGGAAGTGCCCGCCTACCGCCATGCTTGGCATGCGCTCGCCGAGACGATGCTCGCCGAGGGAAAGCCGGACCAAGCGCAGCAAGTGGCGCACCGCGTTCTTTCGGAGCAGCCCGCCCTGGCCGGTACGGCGGTGGTGATCGCGGCCAAGGTGGCCGAGAGCAGCGGAAAGCTCGGCGTCGCCCGTTTCATTCTGGAAGGGGGCGTGCGCGAATGCCCGGCGGATACCGCGCCCTTGGAGGCGCTTTGCGAACTTTTGTTTTACCACGCCCCGCCGGCGGAGGCCGTGGGGCCGCTGGCCGAGCTGGCGCGCCGTCAGCCGGCCGATGCCGGCGTGCGGCAGAACCTGGGCACGGTCTTACTGTCGCTTGGTCGGTGCCAGGAGGCGATCGAAGCGTTTCAAGCTTCGCTGCAATATCGTCCCGAGGAGGGCCTGACCTACCTTTCGCTGGGTTACGCGCTGAGCGACGCGGGAAGGCTGAAGGAGGCGGCCGAGGCCTTCAGGCACTGTTCGCGGCTGGCGCCGGGCGAGCCGATCGCCGCCGAGGCCGAGAGGCGACTGGAGGGGCTTTCGGTATCAAGGTGAGCGAATGCGCGGACACATGTAAACACGAAACCTGGAGCCCGGAGCAGGCATGAAGTTACAGGGGACAGCGGACGGAGAGTAAGAGCGAAGAAGGGAGACGCGGTGACGCGGAGAGACGAAGTCGCCGTAGGCGGCCCACCGTCACCAGGCGAACGCGAAACACGGAACAGAGAACCAAGAAATGAATGACGGATAATGAACGACGATGAGCAATTCTCACGAATTCCGCTACCAGGAACGCCAGGCGACTCGCGACAGCATCGGTGCTTGAGAAGCGCGCGGCACGTCAACGCCGCACCGTGGCAAGAGCACGCCCTCTCCGCGGGGGCATCCGGGGACCCGCGGCCACGCCTCGTTCATCAGCGCGCGCCTGATTCGGCACGCTCGGCATGAAACTTAAGCAGATGTAACGCGAAGTGCCGATGTTTTTGTCGCAAGCGTCCGATATTTTACAACGGCCCGCTTAAAGGCTAGGACCGTCGTATCGGGTTCTGTAGGGAACGCCCGTGGCGTTCCGAGAAGCTGGGGCGACGTCATCTGGCAGGACACGGAACGCCACAGAGGGCGTTCCCTACAGAGACGGGCACGCTTGAAGGCCACCTTACAAAGCAGCATCAAGGATGGAGGTGGAGCATGAAGCGACGCACGGCGGCAAGAATGCCGTCAAGCTCGGACGCACACTGTGAGTCGACACTTGACGTACCCGGCACTCGCGGCAAATCAGATCTAGTCAAGACGCCTGCAGCGGGCCGAATAAAACTTGCCCCATTGCAGAAAAAGTCGGCGCCCGTCATTCGCGCCAACACGATTTCGCTGGGAGCTTCCGCAAAGGGGCAAGTACGAGTGGCCTTTTTCGACTGCGGATGAACGGCAAGTCTTGTCAGGTTTGTCGCGTCGGCGCCCTGGACGTAACGGAAAGAAAACGCCGAATGTCGCTTGCAATCGACTCCGTGTCATCCTTGATGCCGTGGATGAACTGGTTTGCCACGCCGCTTGCACAGGGAGTGCCGACGACGTACAGGCCGGGCGACGACACCGATTGCCCGTTCCGTGCCAACAGATGGCCCGCGGGAGCACGGGCAAGGTCGGCCGGCAGAAACGGCATCAAGTGACGGTAACCAGTCGCGGCGACGATGACATCGAAGTCGCGGCGCGTCCCGTCTTCGAAGACGGCAGTGTGACCCTCGAAACGGACGACTGTGCCCTGAACGTCGATCAGCCCCTCGGAACGGAAAGCCGCGAAACCCCGATCAATGCCCGGAAAGGTGAAAGGACGTGTACAGTACGAAGGAACCAAACGTCGGAGGACGCTTGAGAGCAATCGGGTCGCCGGAAAGAGGATCTTGCGTAGATCGATGCCCAAGACGGTTCGTCGCCAGGTTCGTACCTTTCCTTGGCGAGCGCTGACCACTACCCGGATTCCGGCGGCGGCGCACTCTTCGGCGATTTCAACCGCTCGCATGCCGCGACCGATGATCAGAATTCTTCGATCATGATTGGCCGGGCCAGGCCAGTTTTGCGCGTGAATCGCCTTCGGCGCGCGGTCAGTTTCGTCGCCTGGGCATTGCAAGCCGGGGATCTGGGGATAATTGGGGTGCTCGCACATGCCACTGGCCGCAACCACGGCGCGGTACGATTGCACCGGCCGGTGCTCGAAGCTCACGAGAAACGAGCCACTGCACGCCTTGACCGATGTGACGCGGGCCTGAGAGGGTCTGAGTTCGAAGCACTTGGCATATCGAACGAGGTACTTGGCAAACTCGGCGACGTTGACGTTGGGCTGGCTCGCCCTGAACGACAGCCCTGGCAAGCTGAGATAATCGGCGGGAGACGAGAGGACGATGTTGGGGTACATGCGGGCATAGGCCCCGCCTGGTTGGCCATTGGCGTCCACCAGCTCGAACGGGATGTTCATGCTTTTCAGGCGAGCGGAGATCGCGAGACCGGCGGGGCCGGCACCGATCACGAGCACCTCTGCTTCCGCGTGTGGTGGGCGGATACCGTGCTCGGCGGTCGTTCGGTGATTCTCAAACGACTTGAATCGGCCGTGGCCGAGAGCCGATTTCGCTTCTCGAACCGGCCAAATCGAGGCTGGCGTTCGCACACGTTTGCCGTGATGGATCCCGTCCGGAGCGTCAAGCAGGCCAAAACTGGAAAAGCCCTGGTCGAACCGCGAGAAGCCGTTGCTTTCGCCGGGGGCGGTTCGTAGCACGACCGATTGTCGGAGATTTCGCGTGGCAATCGACATGGGATCGTCTCCGGATTGAGCGTCTAAGGGAATGAGGTTTCCATTTCTCATACGCGGCCGCAAGCCGTTTGTGACACCTGCCCCAGTTGTCACCTTTGACCTTTGGCGCCATACTTGGCTCTCTTGCCAGCAATGAGCCACGGACCATCCACCCCATGACCTCACGCGCGCGCCGCTTAACGACCCTAGCGACCGCCTTATTGGCCGCTCTGGGCATCGCGCCGAATTTGGCCCCCGGACTGGCGGCCGAGGATCTGAGCCGCCTGTCGCTTCACCTCGTCGCCGAACACCACGAGAAAATCGAACCGCTGGAAATTGAGGTTGCCCGCCGCTTCTGGGATGCCAATGTCTGCGGCACCCAGGAGGCCTTTCGACTCAAACAAGAGGCGGAAAGTCGGCTCGACGTGGCGCTTTCCGATCGCGAATGGTTCGCGAGGCTCAAGCGCTGCGACGCCGCGCCCTTGGCCGATAAGCTCCTGGCGCGGCAGGTTCGTCTGCTTTACTTGCAATCGTTGCCCAAACAAGTCGACCGGGAGCTGCTAGGGCAGCTCGTGGCCCGCGCCAACGGCATCGAGATGCGATTCAATACGTACCGCCCCCGCGTGGGCGATGAGCAATTCACCGCCAACGAGGTCCGCCGCCTGCTGCGCGAGTCGACCGATTCCGAACGCCGCCGCGCCGTATGGGAGTCGAGCAAAGCCGTCGGCGCCGAACTTCGAGACGAGTTGCTTGCACTGGTGCGACTGCGGAACCAGGCGGCCCGGCAGCTCGGCGTTGCCGACTATTACGAGATGCAACTACTGACCAACGAGCAGACGCCGCGACAGGTGCTGCGGCTCTTCGACGAGCTCGACGAGCTGACGCGCGGTCCGTTCATGGCCGCCAAGCGCGAGATCGACGCGCGGCTGGCCGTGCAATGCGGGGTCTCAGTCGATGAGCTCCGTCCCTGGCACTACCACGACCCGTTTTTCCGTGACGCGCCGCTGGTCGACCTGAAGGGTCTCGACGCGATCTACGCCCGCGTCGACGTGGTTGAATCGTGCCGCAAGTTCTACGCCGGCATCGGGCTGGGCGTCGACGACGTGCTCCAGCGTAGCGATCTCTTCGAGAAGCCGAAGAAACACCCATC
Organism: Pirellulales bacterium; assembly: GCA_035534975.1. Classification (GTDB taxonomy): domain Bacteria; phylum Planctomycetota; class Planctomycetia; order Pirellulales; family JAICIG01; genus DATKSN01. Next base: position 9,786 of record DATLQY010000008.1, on the reverse strand, counting down.
GGCTTTCTGTCTGGACATCGATCGCGCAGGCGACGTGCGCGTGTTGGCCAACGTCGAGCCCGGCGAATTCGCAATGAGCACGATGCTCCACGAGCTGGGGCACGCGGTCTACAGCAGCAAGAACATGCCCGCCGAATTGCCTTACCTGTTGCGCTGTGAGTCGCATATCCTCACCACCGAAGGCGTGGCGATGCTCTTCGAGCAGTTCTCGAAGAACGCCCGGTGGCTGCACCAGATGGATGTCGAAGTGGACGACCATGCGGCCCTTGATGAGGCCGTGCATGCAGTGCGGCGGCACAAGCTTTTGATCTTCGCTCGCTTTTCCCAGGTCGTGCAGCGCTTTGAGCGCGAGCTGTACCGCGACCCCGACCAGGACTTGAACCGGCTTTGGTGGGACCTGGTCGAGAAGTACCAGGGCCTGACGCGGCCGGAGGGGCGCGACGCGCCTGACTATGCCAGCCAATTACACATCGTCACGGCCCCGGCCTATTTCCACAACTACATGCTCGGCGAGCTGTTCGCGTGCCAATTGCGCGACGCGATCGCCCGCGACGCGCTGGGTGGGGTCGACCCGCGGAACGCCTGCTATGTCGGCCGAGCGGAGGTAGGCCGCTTCTTTCGCGAACGGGTCTTCGAGCCTGGCCGGCGGCTGGACTGGAACGAACTCACGAAGTTCGCCACGGGCGAGGAGCTTGGCGTCGACGCGTTCGCCGGGGGTCTCGCCCACTAATACCATTTCGCAGTCGGGAATCGGCCATGCCTTCTTGTTGCGCCTGAAGGCTCTTGGAATCGATGACCGCACGATCGAGCTTTTGCTGGTGAAGAACCCGGCGTACATGCTGAGCGGCGAACGGGTACCGAACGAGTACGAATCAACCGGTTCCTGACATTACTGACATGTTGTCGAGCCGGGAACCGCAGACGGCGCAGATGAACGCAGATTCGACGATGACCAAGCCGGTGCAACCCGCATCGTAATCTGCGTTCATCGGCGTCATCTGCGGTTACACAACGTAATAGACCTATAAGTCGAACCTCCTACCGTTTCGGCGGCGCCGCCTCGCGGACCAGGGCGCCGGACTCGTCGCTGAGCACCAGGATCGCGAATTTCACGGCCACGTCGAGGTCGCCGGTGTTCAGCGACGCATAGTCGAACCGGCCGCGCAGATCGGTGTACCCGTCCTTGTAGAACTTCACCTGACCGTCGGCCGTCTGCGCGTAGACTTTCACATAGGCCTTCGTCACCGGCTGATGCGTCTTCTGGTGCGTGACCTTGATCTGGCCGTAATTCTCGATCACCTGGACGGCGAGCGAGTGCGAGTAGTAGGCCTGGGTCTTGGTTTCGCCGTCCCCTACGATTTCGACCAGCACGTTCTTGTTGGCCAGCACCGTGGGGAACGGTATCGAGTGCTCCGTTTCCTTTTCGGGCAGCGTGATTTCCAAAACATGGTTGGGACGGATCGCCCCGAATTGCCCGCGGAACTGTTGCACGAACGGGTTGCGGCTGAAGAGCAACTCGACGTCCATCTCGTAGAAATTCACGCGGGCCGTCGCCAGGTTCTGAAAGTTCAGGTTGATCTGCTCCGTGGCGACCGTGAACTCGAAGCTCGGTTCGGTCGCGGCCAGCCTCGCCTGCTGCTGATCGCGATCATCGGCGTCGACGATTTGCGACTCGTTCCCATGAGCCTCGTCGAACTGCGCGGTGATCACGGCAAATGTGTCGCGCCAACGCTCGACCGGGTGGAGTACGTAGTTCGCTGCGATGGCTCGGGCCCGCTCGTGCTCGCCTGTGAAAAAGTCGAGGTACGCCGCGCAATAGTCGTATTGCATCTTCTCCGCGACCTGATCGGCGTTTACACGGCCGAACGCGTCGATCGCCTCTTCGATCCGGTCTTGCACGAGCAGATAGTAAGTCACCGCCAGGAGGTCGTCGTCGGAAAGCCGGCGTGAATGGGCCAGTTCACGCAGCAAGCGGTGGTACTGCTGGTGGAGGCGGTCGTTGACGATCTGCCGCCGCTTGCCCAGCGCGTGCGCGCGGGCGTTGACGAGCGGCCTGTAATCGAGGTGCTCGAACGTCCGGCGGGCAACCGAGTCGACCGTCAACAGTGGGCTGGCCAGCCGGCCGCCGCAGTCGTTTACGACGGCGTCGGCGTGCTGCAAGTACTCGCGCGCCGCCGGAACCACATCGTGCATAAGCGCGTACGACCAGAGCGTGTGCTGGTAAACGTGCCGCTCGGTGAGCAGGCTGATGACCGAGGCGAAGACCTTGGCGTCGCGCATCCGCCAGGCGATCTTGTCGAGGTTCAGCGAATTCACGTTGTGCGTGGCCAGGAACCTCAGCACGTCGTCGGCCGAAGCGTACTGCGAGACGTAGTCCCACGATTCGGCGTCGATCTTGGTGGGCCGATCGACGACCGAAAGCGTCACGGGGGCGGCCGCGGCGATCGGCGTTTCGTTCTTGGCGACGTGAACGGGGAAATGGGGGAATTCGCCGGCGGCGGGGAAGTAAAAATGGTACTCAAGCGTTTGCGTGTGGTACGGCTCGAGGCCAATATGGACCGTTCGCGTCGCCTGGCCGTTGAGCACGGGAATCGCCCCCTGGGGGATCTGGACCAGCGCGTTGAGCTTCTGGCGGGTTGAAGTGGGGTTCGTGATCACCACCTGACAACCGTAGACCGTATGGACCAGGAACTCGTCGGTGACGAACTTATCGACCGGTTCGCCGTTTTCGATGCGTTGGCGGTCGCCGTGGCGGAAGAAGTTCTGGCTGACGAGCACCTTGGCCGCGCCGTCGGGTACCGCGGCGGGCTGAACCTGCTCGTGAAAGATGATGACCGGCCCGCCGGGCGTGAGCGTCATCGCCGCGTCGTCGAACCGCGTCTCGTGCTTGGGCGACTCGAAAGGCAAGTCGAGCACTGCCAGGGCCAGCAACATCTCGGGAAAGTTACGGGACGCGGCGGCAAGATGGCGTGACAAGAACGGCGTCGCCGGGTCGTGTTGCGCGTAATCTCTCCAGAACGCGTTGACCGTGATCAGCGCGGCCGTTTGCTGATCGATGGTCAGGTGGTGGTAGTTGTTCTCGGCCCACTCGCTGGTCTTGTCGAGCTTGCGGTAAAGTTGCCGGAGCTGTTCGCGGTCGCCCAGCGAATCATCGAAGAACGTGGACTTGCTATCCGAAGCCGCCAACTCGGCCTCGACTTCCCCGCCTCGTGTGCGTCCCAGACGATCCAGGCGAGAACGCCGCGCGCCGTCGCGCGCCGGGGCTTTATCCTTTTCCGCTTTCAACGAATCGCTGAGCTCTTGGAGCTGGCGTCTCTTTGCCATCGGTTCGGGCCTTCCTCCCGGAATGTTTTCTGTCGATGCCCCGGGAGGCGCAGGCGCCCCAAACTTGCGCGCCGCACCACCTCCCATGGCTCCCGCCACGGCTGCCGCTTGCGGGGCGTCGGTCTGGAGGAACATGAGGCTGCGTGCCTCCACCGCATCGCCGGCCCGTTTCAATCCCAGTGCGTCCTCCACCACAAGGCTGCCCGTTTTGACGGCCGTGTCGAACAAGTGGATGAAACCGTCGATATCGGGCGGCAAGAGCGCATACAGGTCGCCGACGTGGCGCGCGGTGTGCGGCAACTCGTCCTTCAGCCGCTCGGCGAGCATGATCCGCTCGACGACATTGAGCTGCGCGTGCTTCCACGGCCCTAGGAATTCGCTCAGGTCCTGCTCGAGCAGGAAACGATCGACGAACGTCTTGTCTTTCTTGTTGGCCAGGTAGGGCTGGACGACCTGCCGGAAGAACTCAGGGTCTTTCTTCGAAAGGAAGAAACTGAGCTCATGGCTGGCGTATTTCGAGTACAGCGCCTGCTTCTCTTCGGGCTTGAGCTTCGGCCAACGGAGAATGAAAGCGAACTCGGTGAGCTTTGGATCGGGATTCAATGTGGCATACAAGCCGTAAACGCGCGCCAGGCTGTCGTAGGCCTCGAACTTGGATGTCGTGATGTCCGCAAGCGTGAACTCTTGCCCCGCGGGAACGATCTCGATCTGCTTCCGCTGAGTGAAGTGCGAATGGGCATCCAGCGCGGTCGCCAGGCGCAGGTCGACGATCGTCGGCGCCTGTTCGGCCAGCGAAGCCGAACGCGAGGTCGTGTTCAGCGGATCGACCGCCACGACGCGCAGGTGCTGGTGCTGGTGCCCCCCAAGCGCCGCGAGCTTGATCTCGATCAGCCCCTGCTTGTCGGGGAGCAGATTCACGAGCACGGCGGAGGACTCAGCGAGAAAATCGAGATTGGCGAAATGTCCCGTGCCCGCCGCTCCCTGTGGGCTCGGTGCCGCGCCCCCTTCAGCGCTGCTGGGGGGCAATGCTCCCGCGGCGTCGAAGTCGTCACCGCCGGCGGCCACCTGCTCTCCCGTCTCGGTGACGCGCACGGCCCACGGGTTGAGCAGGAGCGACGGCCGTTGAAGCATGTTTCCCGGGAACTTTCGGGCGTACTTGCGGTCGATGATGTAGCGGTATTCGTCGCCGATGTTGCGGCCGGTCAAGTAGACCGATTCGGCCGGATTGTGCTGGAACGAAAACGGCTCGATCCCGCGGACCCGGCTGAGCAACGCGAAGGCGTCGTACTCGGGCACATAGCGCGTGGCCAGCAAGTGGACGCGAGTGAATTCAGAGACGTTGCGAAGCTGGATTCGCAGCTTCTCGTCGCCGGCCTCGATCGACTCGATTTGCACCGGCGCGAGCGCCGGCGTTTCAAGCTGCCGGACCTTGCCCACGACGAACCGGCCCAACGGCGTCCCGGGGGCGACGCGAACGCGCGCCCTCACACCGCTTGATTTCAGGAACAGATCGTAATCGCCCGCGGGAAGTTTTTCGGCCACGAGCAAGCCGTCTTTCACGCTGAGGTGCTTGAAACGGTCGGCCACGTAGATTTCGCCACGAAGCTCGATCAACGAGACCTCGCTGCGCGGCACGGATTTGGCACCGCCTTCCGCCCGCTTCCGCTCGCCGGGATCAGGGACCTTGGGGCCGTCCAAACCGCCTGCCGGCAGGAACGGAAGCACGATCGGTTCGCCCTCACGCCCCTGCACGGTGCCGGGGTACGTGTGCCGGTCGGGTGCCAGTTCCCATGCGTGCGCGGTGCCGTCGGGCCCGGTGGCGCTCAGGCCGGCGATTTCCGGCAGGCTGCCCAACGCGACGCGTCCGGCGGGGTCGGTCTTGAGCACCATCGCGAAGGGTGCGCGGAAGTCGCGGTGTTTGATCGAGAAAACGACCGGCCGCGACGCCCGCGACTCGCCCGTCTTCCCGCGCAGCTCGACCACGTAGTTTCCCGCCGCCTTGACGAGGTGCAGGTCTTCGATTTTTTCGGTGCGGTCGATTTCATTGAGCGTGAAGGTGTCGGCCGCCGCCAGGTCGATCTTTTGCCCCCCCGTGCTGAGCTGTTTCACTTTGGCGGTGAGCGCGAAACTGATCGACGCCAACCGCTGCGGCACCTGGAATTCATGAATCGCTTCACGGTCTTCGAAGAGCTCGAAGTCGGGAATTTCCTGCGTCGTGGCGGTGCCGTCGAGGTCGATCGATGTGACGATGAGCTTGACCTCGTCGAGCAACTTGAGCGAGACGGGCCTTCCATTGACGGAGAGGCCCGGCCGAATGAGCACCTCGGCCGTCTTTCGCCTGAGCAGGGCTTCGCGGTCGACGTAGAAGCCCGCCGCGAGGGCGTAGTTTTCGGCCTCGTGCTGGAAGTAGTCGAGTGAAGAATAGACTTCCTCCGCGGCGGGCTGGTCATCGCCGGCTTCCTTCGGCCGAGCGATCGGGGCCGAGAGCACGATCGGCTGCCGGCCCGGGCTGGTGCTGAAGGGGACGTTGATCAGCCCATCTTTGCCGGCCGCGTATTCGTGCCCGAAGAGCCACAGCGTGGCGTTCTTCACCTGCCGGTGCCGTTCGTCGAGCACCGTGAACACCTGTCCGGCCGGTCCGGTTTGGACCAGGTGGTGCAACCGGCCCTTGCGGACCAATGCCCGGCTGCTGCGGCCGTTGCCGATCAGGTCGATGACGTAGACGCCCGCCTTGTCGAGCGTCGGGAAATCGAAATGCCGCGTCACGCGCCGCAACGGCGGCTCGTCGTAGTGGTACGTCCGCTCGACGTTGGCCACGAGGCCGTCGAGATTGACATCGGTATCGACCTCGCGTTGCTGCTCGCGGTAATAGTTCCGCGTATTGATTTCGAACACCTTGACGATCAAGGTCGTCACGTTCTTCACCTGGACGTCGAGGCCGACGGGGGCATCGGCGGCGAATTGGCTTTTGTTCGTGAACGCGAAGTCGATGTCGATCCGCTGCCTGAGCTGTTGGAACATCTCAGGGGGCAGCAACGATGCCCATTGTTCCGGCTCTCCCAGGCCGTGGACGATCTTGGTTTCGGCGAACAGGTGCCGCAGGTAGACGTCGTTGACGTAGGGCTCGAAGGCTTTCGCGCTCGCGGCATCGACGAAGAAGTGTGCCAGGTAACTGCGCACCAGCGGCTCGTCGTCGCCGATCGGTGCCAGCAGCGTGGCCCCCTCGTAGACCGCGTTCAGATCGCAGGCGAAGCGCTTCAGGTCTTCCGATTCGAGCACCGCCTTCGAGGCGTAGCCCACGTGGCGCGGCAGCCTCAGGTACTCGAGGAACCTTGGCTGGTCGTATTCTCCGCGGAGACGGTCGAGCACCAGGCGGTGGTACAGCACGTGTCCCCGAAGCGAGTTGTGCGACGGCCCGAGACGCTTGGCAAAGGCATAGAGCCGGTTGATGAAGGCTTCCAGCGCATCGTGATCGTGTCGCCAGTCTTCGTCCGGTCCGGGCTGCAGCTTCGTGAGGTACGCCACGACGAAATGCTGCTGCGTCAGCAGGTCGGGTTTGAGTTTGAGAAGCTCTTCGAGCTGCGCGAGCAGAAGTTGCCGGTGGATCGTGTGCGAACCGAAGCCCCCCGAGTTTTCGTGGACCAGATCGTCGGCGACAAGCTTCGGCAAGTTGGGGTAGTCGGGGCGTTGGAGCCGTGATAGGAGGCTGCGGCGGTGGGCCGGGCTGAGTGCGACGCCGGTGAGCCAGTCGAGGGCCGTGTCTTCGAAGCCGTCGAGGTTGGCCTGATTGCCGGCGTTGGCGCGGTCGGTAAACGCCTTGCGCGAGATCAGCGCCGGGTCGAGGGCGATTGGCAGGTTCGGTTCGGCGTTGAGCTCCTCCTTCTGGTGGGGGAATTGGATTCCGAAACGGTTCCGCAGGTACTCAAGCGACTTCTGGGGGTTCTTTTCGTAGGTCAACAGCGCGTGCCGCGTGCGGATTTCCCAGTGGCGGGGCGTTTGGCCGTGTCGCTGCACCCAGGGCTCGATGAGCTGTTCGGCCTGCTCGTACTGCTCGGTATTGAGGTAGTGCAGGGCATGGTAGTAATAGAAGTCTTCCGTCCCTGGGACGAGTTGCTTGAGCGCCGCGGAACGGTCGGTGGAGAGCGAAAAATCTTCGACGAATTCGATTTCGCCGGCCGGGGCCGGCGTCGTTGCGGCAAGAATGACCAGACCGATCCATACCAGGCGTTTCATGAGCGGCTCCAGAACGACGAAAAAACGGCGAAATCAACCTTGCGCGGCTGCATCAACGGTAGCTTACCGCCGCGCCTGACGGTAGAGTGTAGAGTATAGACGCGACGGTCGGACGGAAAGTTCCCGCGGCGGTGCGACTCTTCTTCCATCCTCGATCCGACGCGTGTGAATGGGAGCGACTTAGCTGCCGCTGCGCGGCCTACGAACTGGCCAAAGCGGGTTACCGTTTCAGACGGTGGTATCGTCGAGGATGGCCGGTATGTCACGGGCCGCGTGGATCACGCGGATGACCTCGATCCCGTCATCGATCGGTCGGTAAAAGATCAAGTGTTTTTCGTATCCTGCGACGCGCCATTGCCGCAGGCCACGCGTCTCCGCGCTTTTGAACTGACACAGGGTTCCGATCTCGGAATGTTCGGCTAGGAACGCGAACGCGGTTTCGGCGGCGTCAAGAAAACGGCTGGCGGCCGAGAGACTGTCGTGCGAAATGAAATCTGCCAGGCTAAGCAGGTCGTTCCAAACTTCTGGCTTTTTCAGGACCTGCTTTCCCATGATCGGCGGCGGTCCATAAACTATCGCTTAGCGTGTCGCTGCCGTAACTCGTTCCGCAATCGCTCCCAGTCGAGAGAGGTCATGGGAGTTGATTCGCCGCTTTGCAAACCCTTCAAAACCTCGGACTCCATACGCGCCTGCGCGGCCTCCTTTTGATCGGCACGAATCAATTCGCGGACGTATTCGCTGACGCTGCTGTAGCCGCCTTCGGCCACGCGCGTTTGTGCGAATTCCTTCAGCCCCGTCGGCAAGGCGATGTTCATCGTATCCATAAGCGGCCTCCTTTTTTTACCCTACGTCGATTGGCAGAATTTGTCAATCCATTGCTAACGGCCCAACCGCGTTTCACACCGGTACCGGCCAAACCCCGCCACCTCTTGCCCTCAGCCCTTCCACAAGTCAAGCTGGTGGGCATGGCTTTTCTCTTTTCGAAACACGAGTGCGGTCACATGGCAACAGGTATCCCCGCGCGATTCCTCGCGGCGTTGACGATGGCTTCCCTGCTTCTTTCCGCGCAACGACGCATTGCGGCGGACGAGCCGCCGAAAGCGGGCCCTGAAGCAGGCCCCGCGAAACGACCCCCGTGGACCACTTCGCGCTTCACTGGAACACCCGATCCACCGCTTCCGTACGTGGATGAGCGCGCCTTTCCGGCGCTCAAGTTCAACGGTTGTCTCGACCTCGTCGCGATGCCGGGCAGTGACCGGCTGTTCGTCGTCGAACAGGGGGGGAAAATCCTTTCGTTTCCAAACTCGCCCGATGTTCAGACGGCCGACCTGGCGATCGACGTCGCCAAGGAGATCGCCGGCGTTCAGCAGGTTTACTCGCTGGTGTTTCACCCGGACTTCTTGCGAAACCGGTACTGCTACGTCTGTTACATCAAGGCGCCGGACCTTGAAGATGGAACGCACATCGCGCGGTTTCGCGTCGCCGACGCCAGCCCGCCGACGATCGAAGCCGCGAGCGAAACGACGATCATCACCTGGCTTTCCGGCGGACACAATGGCTGCGACCTGAAGTTCGGCCACGACGGTTTTCTCTATATTTCCACGGGCGACGGGTGCGGGCCAAACCCGCCCGACATACTGCGAACCGGGCAAAGGATCGACGACCTGTTGTCGTCGATACTCAGGATCGATGTCGACCGGCCCGGTGAGGGGCTCAACTACCGGATTCCGGCCGACAACCCGTTCGTCGGCCTGGAAGGTGCCCGCGGCGAAGTTTGGGCCTACGGATTTCGAAATCCGTGGCGGATGAGCTTCGACCACGAGACGGGCGACCTGTGGGTGGGCGACGTGGGTTGGGAGTTGTGGGAGATGCTCGATCGCGTCGAGCGCGGCGGCAACTATGGGTGGGGCGTGCTGGAAGGACGCCAGGCGGCGAACCCCGAATGGCCCCGCGGCCCGACCCCGATCTTGCCGCCGACCATCGACCATCCGCACTCCGAATCGTCGTCGATCACCGACGGATTGACGTACTACGGCAAACGGCTCGAAGAGCTCCGCGGCGCGCACGTTTACTCCGATTACGATACGGGCAAATTCTGGGGGTTCCGTTACGAGCAGGGGCGCGTCGTCGGCCTCCGTGAGTTGGCAGACACCACGCTCCGTGTCGTCGGCTTCGGCGAAGACGCCAACGGCGAGTTTTACGTGCTCGATCACGCGTCGGGAACGATCC
>DATLQY010000007.1:0-10646 GCA_035534975.1 Pirellulales bacterium | reverse complement strand
AATGGAAGTGGGCTATGCGGATCAGGCCGGCTTCAGCACGGTCTTTCGACAGCGTACGGGCCTGACCCCATCGGAATTTCGTCGGTTGAACCGCACCTGCTAAAAAGTCCCAAAAAAGCTAATCGCGCGCAATACACTTGCCTAACTCCGATGGCATAACCAAAATTGGAATGCTTTCAATCCCCAAGAAACTACGACGGTCCAAGGGGGGAAAGGGCCTCGTCGCACGGGAAAGTATCAGATGCACCTGCAGGGGGGAAGTCGTTTTCTGAAGTGGGACCATTCGGTTGAGCTACTGCGCCGCGCTCGCGAACGGCGGCCTACGAGCGGCCGGCGCCTTGGCAGTCCACTTCCATCACGGGGGGTACATCGCACATTGCCGCCGGACGAATAGGACATTACGTAATAAGGCTCAGCAAAAGGAGCGAACATCGATGACGACCAATGTAATTTATTGTTCCGAAGCGGGTCCGATTTTCGCCGGGAAAATTCCGCAGCGCACGGGTTGCGGTTTCTGGCTGCTGAAGACGCTCATGCTTCTGTTCTTATCGGCATTGGGGTTTGCGGTTTCTAGCTATGCGCAAACAACGAGCGGAATTGCGGGTGTAGCGACAGACTCCTCGGGAGCCGTGATGCCCGGAGTGACGGTGGAGATTGCGAGCCCGGCGATGATCGAAGGCTCGCGAACCACCGCGACCGACGCCAACGGGCAGTACAAATTCATCGATTTGGGGCCGGGCGTCTATTCAGTAACGTTTACGAAGCCGGGCTTCCAGACGGTGAGGCGCGAGGGCATCGCGCTGAACGCGTCGTTTACCGCGACGGTCAGCGCTACGCTTCCGGTGGGCGCAACGGCGACCAGCGTGACCGTAACGGAAGCTGCGCCGATCGTTGACGTCCAGAACTCCGTCGCCGAAAGCGTGCTGACTCGCGAGCAGCTCAGCACCATCCCCACCGGCAAAGACCCCTTCGCCGAAGGGCAAATTTTGCCCGGTGTGACGACGTCGACTCCCGACGTCGGCGGAACGATGGGAATGCAGCAGCCGACCCTCCAAGTCCACGGCTCGAACGGCGACGACATGGTGGTGTTCGTGGACGGGATATGGATTCAGCACGTCGGTTTCCTCGGCAATCAGACCGGCTTCTACTTCAACGACGCCTTGCAACAGAACATCAGCTATCAGTTCAGCGCCCTGCCAGCTCAAGCCCCTGTGGGCGGCGTAGAATTCAACATGGTTCCACGCAATGGCGGCAACCAGTTCCATGGCGGCGTCTTCGGCAGCGGCTCGAACACGGCCATGGAGTCCGACAACCTCACCTCGGCGCTCTACAACCAGGGGATGACCGCGCGGAACCATGTGGACACGATTTATGACATCAATCCTTTCCTGGGCGGCCCCATATTGCGCAACAAGTTATGGTTCTTCGGCAGCTTCCGCCGATGGGGTGCGAACGACTATTTGGCCAATACTTTTACCCCGGCCGGGGCGCAAGTGGTCGACGACAACCGCCTCACTGATGCTACGCTTCGGCTGACCTGGCAGGCGACCAAGAATAACAAGTTCAACGTCATGTATGATCGCGGTTTTAAATTCCGGGGTCACCGGCCCAACAACTTCATCGGCTCCCAATTTTCCGATTCAGCTGCCGACGTCGTGCAGGAGAGCTGGATGAACTACATAGGTGAGGTTAAGTGGACCGGGACCCTCAGCGACAGGCTGCTGGCGCAAGTCGGGTATATCCTGATGCCGGTTGAATATAACTTGGGCTTTGAACCCACGGCTCCGACGGGCGCCATCGCCCAATACGATGAGGGCACCTCCACTATCTTGGTGACCTCGCCCCGAGTCGATAACGACCGCGGCACGATGCAGACCCTCGATGCCAGCTTGTCCTACGTCACCGGTTCGCACAACCTCATGACCGGTATCGAGGACCGCTACGGATGGGAACAGGAATCGTTCCACATCAACGGCGACCAAACACTCATTCTGAACAACGGCACTCCCGTTTCGGTGCGCATCTACAATACGCCGTTGGCCCACCGCGAAGATTTGACCCCGGACCTCGGCTGGTACCTGCAGGATTCCTGGCACGTCACCCGGCGGCTGACCATCAATCCCGGCATCCGCTTCGACCATATGGTTATGAGCATCCCGGCGCAGACCGGCGGCGGCGGGATGTGGGCTCCCCGCATCGACCACCCTGCCATCCCAGACGTTGTGGACTGGAATACCTGGTCTCCGCGGTTCGGCGTCGTTTGGGACGTGTTTGGAGATTCGAGGACGGCCATCAAGGGTAGTATCAGCAAATACGACGTCCTCGAGGGCACCTCTCTGGCCCAGGCTGTGAACCCGAATTTCATCCAAACCAGTACCTGCCCGTGGACCTCGTTTGCGGAAGCAACGCCGAGCACGCTGGATCAGTCCACCTGCACCGGCTTTCCAGCCGCCCGCGATGTCAAGGTCGATCCGAACCTAAAGAGGCCGTATCAGTGGGAATACACCGCGATGGTCCAACGCCAGATCGGGCAGAACACCGCGGTAAGCGTTGGCTACTACGGCCGGAAGTACTTCGATCTGCTCGGTACGGTGAACCCGCTCGTGACCTTGTCGGATTACACGCCGATCTCGGTCACCAATCCATTGACGGGCCGATCCATGACCATCTACAACCAAAACGCATCCACTGTGGGGCAAAGTGCTTTGCTCACAACCAACATTCCGGCCCTAAACCAGCATTACAATGGCGTCGAGTTTCAGGTAAACACGCGCATGAACCGCTTGAACGTTTTCGGCGGCTTTACGATCGGAAAAAGCTACGGAACAAACAACTCAGGCACTAACCTGAGCGACCCCAACACCTACATCAACTTGGCGGGGAACGTCGGCTACGATTCCCCTTACCAACTCCACGCCGGCGGCAGCTACAATCTCCCGAAGGGCATCCTGTTTGCCTTCAGCGTCCGGGAGGATTCGGGCCTGCCCCAAAACCGGACCTACACTTTTCACGGCCTGAACCAGGTATCTGAAACCGTTATGGTTGCCCCGAATGGCGCGTACCGCTATTCGTGGGTAAACCTGATCGATATCCGCTTCGCCAAAACGTTCAAGGTGGGAGAGCATATGACCTTTGAGCCCACCTGCGACATCTTCAATATCTTTAATAATAGTGGAATCACCAGCATGGTGACGACAGTCGGTCCCAGGCTGGGGAGACCATCGCAGATCGAGTTCGGACGCCTGGTGCGGCTGGGCGGCCGTTTCAACTTCTAACTCGTTCTAACTGGATGAAGAAGCAAGAGCTGACAGAACTGACGCTGCTTTGACAGATTGTAGTGAGCGTCAAAAACGGGACGGTCATCACCCCGATATTCGCCGGTAAAGTGGTGAGGCCGGCCGCCGATGCGGCAGCGGATTTTGATGGAGGTAGTGGCGAGCAACTCCCAACTCAGCTATGGCGCGGCAGCAACGGCCGCCGATGGCACCCAGGCTTCGCTAAGTTCGACAACACATCCTTGGGCGGTATTCCAGACCTTATTCAGTTCCTGCTGCGAAACTCGGTCCGTTCCAGGGAGAGGAGAATCGTGATCGTCCCAAGCGATGTTCAATCATGAGCGGCCGTGAACGGGAGGCTTCCGCCGGAGGGCAGGCAACCAGTCTATTCGCTCCCCGGATGCTCGATTCCGTTTCGGGCCGGATGCTGTCGAATGTTCTCGTCATTATTTCCGGAGACCGGATCGCATCGGTCACAGAAAATCTTCCCGTCCCTCCAAAAGAAGGCCATCCGGCGCTTGTCGCCGCCGGCGCCTCCGCGCCCGTCGTCTTGCCGTCCTCGTGGACCGTCCTGCCCGGCCTGATCGACGGACATACCCACCTGCTGATGGAGCCGGAAGATGCCGTCACCACGCCGTTGCTCCACAAATCGCAGGCATACCGCACGGTGGAAGCCGTAGCGGCGGTGCGCAGAACACTCGAAGCCGGATTTACAGCGGTTCGCGACGTGGACTCCGAAGGGGCCGGATACGCGGACGTGGCCGTGCGCGACGCGATCAACCGAGGCGTCATTCCCGGGCCGAGGATGTTCGTCGCCACCAACGCGCTCACGATCTCCGGCGGCTACATGAACCTGCTCGGTTACAGCCCCGATCTCTCCCTGCCAAATTACGGCGTCATGGTCGATTCCCCCGCAGCCATGATTCAGGCGGTTCGCCAAAACGTGAAGTATGGCGCCGACCTGATCAAGATTTATGTAACCGGGTCGCTGCCGCACGTGTTTGAAGGATTTGAACCGCTCGTGCAGATGTCCGAGGACGAGGTGAAGTTGGTCGTGGACGAGGCGGCCCGATGGCACCGCGACGTTGCCGCTCACGCCTACGGTGGCAAAGCAGTGCGGAACGCCATCCTCGGCGGGGTGCGATCGATCGAACACGGCATCCTGCTCGATCACTCCAACGTCGATCTACTGGTGAAGCACGGCGTCTACTTTTGTCCCACGCTGCACGTCTACAGCGCGGAGCCTGGGCTTGAACGCCACGGCATCGAGTTCATGCATCAGATTCGCGCACGCCACAAGCAATCCTTTCAAATGGCCCTCCAAGCTGGCGTTAAGGTGGTGTTCGGCACGGATGTCGGTGGATACGACCACGGCCAGAACGCCAAGGAATTCATAGAAATGGTCGGCTTCGGCATGAGTCCTGTCGAAGCGATTCGCAGCGCCACTGTGCGGGCCGCGGAGATGCTGCGCAAGGAGAAGGATCTCGGCCAGGTCACTTCGGGCCGCTTCGCCGATATCATTGCCGTCGACGGCAATCCGATCGAGGACATCGAGGCGATGCTCCGAGTTCGGTTCGTCATGAAGGGTGGTTCGATTTTCAAGCACCAGCAGGGAGTCCTGCGGGGAGGGGAGATCTCATGAAAGCGAAATGGACGAAACGGGGCTTCTACCTGGCTGTCGTCGCCGGCCTGTTCTGTGCGGGACTTCGCGCGAAGACGGTTCGGCGACAAGCGATGACGCAACCCGCCGTCGTCGATGCAGATGTCCTCCACGCCCTGCACTGGCGGTCGATTGGGCCGCCGCGAGGCGGCCGCGCCCCGGCCGTTGCCGGCGATCCGGATAATCCCGAGGTTTTTTATTTCGGCGCGGCGGGCGGCGGCGTGTGGAAGACCTACGACGCCGGGCTGTACTGGCAAAACGTTTCCGACGCTTACTTTAAATCGTCCTCTGTCGGCGCCATCGCCGTCGCGCCCTCGGGTCCCAACGTCATCTACGTGGGCATGGGCGAGATCGATACCCACCCCGATATCCTCGGCGGCGACGGCGTTTACAAATCCACAGACGCGGGCGAGACTTGGGTAAACGTCGGCCTGCAGGATACCCGTCATATCGGCAAAATCGAGATCGATCCCCACGACCCGAACGTCGTTTACGTCGCTGCCCTGGGCCATGAATTCGGGCCTAACACCGAACGCGGCGTTTTTTGTTCCAGGGATGGCGGCAAGACCTGGCAAAAAATCCTCTACGTCAGCGACCGGGCCGGGGCAGCGGATCTGTCGATGGATCCGACGAACCCGAATGTAATCTACGCTTCGATCTGGCAGTTCATGCGTCAGCCGTGGAGCGAAATCAGCGGTGGGTCCGACAGCGGCCTCTACAAGTCAACCGACGGCGGCGACCATTGGACGAATATCAGCCGGAACCCGGGACTGCCGAAGGGAGTGCTGGGGAAAATCGGGGTGTCCGTTTGCGCGTCCGAGCCGAGCCGCGTCTACGCGGTCATCGAAGCCGCCGACGGCGGCCTTTTCCGCTCGGACGACGCCGGAGCGACCTGGCAATTGGTGAACAATTCACGCAGTTTCCGGTTCCTGGCTTCTTCGTATACCCACGTCGTGGCCGATCCGCAGAATCCCGACGTCGTCTACGTTCTCTGGATGGAACTTTTCAAATCGACCGACGGTGGCCGCACGCTCAACGTCGTGGCTTTGCCCCACTCCGACAACCACTCGCTGTGGATCGATTCGAAAAACGACAAGCGCATGATCGAAGGAAGCGACGGCGGCACGATCGTCACGATGGACGGCGGTAATTCCTGGTCTTCGCAGTACAACCAGCCCACCGGCGAATATTACAAAATGACGGTTGACAACCAGTTCCCCTACCGCGTCTACGCCACGCAGATGGATAACAGCGCCATCAGTTGCCCCAGCCGGGTCAGCGCGCCCGCCATTGAATGGAAAGACTGCTACCCCGTGGGCAGCGCAGAAAGCGGCAGCATCCAGGTCCGCCCCGACGATGCCAATATCATTTTCGCGGGCTCGATCGGCAGCTCGGAGGGCGGCGGCGGAAACATGTACGAGTTCGACCATAGCACCGGCGAGCAGCGCATGATCACCGTGTGGCCCGAGGATCAGTACGGTTCGCCGGTGATCGACGTGAAGTACCGCTTCTATTTCACCTACCCGCTGGTCATTTCTCCCCACGATCCCAACGTTCTCTACACGGCGGCCCAATACGTTTTTCGCTCGACCGATAATGGCGCCAGTTGGAAGATCATCAGTCCGGACCTGACCAAGGACGATAAGAGCCACATGTCGCCGATCGACGGTGGTCCGATCACTTCACAGCAGTTCTCCTCGCAGTACACCAGCACGGTTTATTCTTTCGCCGAATCGCCCCTCAAAGCGGGCGAGCTGTGGGCCGGTTCTGACGACGGTTCGGTTCACTACTCCCCGGACGGCGGCAAGACGTGGCTCAATCGTTCGCCGCAGGACCTAGCGGAATGGACGGGAATCTATACGATCGAGCCGTCTTCGCACGCGCCCGGCACGGTTTATATCGCCGCCAACCGCCATGAACTCGACGATCATACGCCCATCGTCGAGATGACCACCGACTACGGCAAAACGTGGCGGCGGATCGACAACGGCATTCCCCAAGGTGATTACGCTTGGGTGGTTCGCGAGGACCCGGTGCGGGCGGGACTGCTGTACGCGGGGACCGAAGGAGGTGTGTTCGTCAGCTTCGATGACGGTGCCCATTGGCAGTCGTTGCGACGCAACATGCCGGTCGTCGCTGTGCGCGACATGATGGTGAAGGACAACGACCTGGTTGCCGCCACGCACGGCCGGGCGTTTTGGATTCTCGACGGCCTCAACGTATTGCGGGAAATGACCTCGAAAGTCACCGCGTCTTCCGTGCACCTGTTCACCCTGTCCGTGGCGTACCGCATGATGGGAGGCGGCTACGGCGGCCGCGGGTTCAACCAGCTTCAGAAGTTCGGTCCCGAGTATCTGCGGATTTCCGGGGACGGAATCGCGCTACACGAGACGAAGCAGGGCGACGAGACGATGGGGGCCACCTATCTCAACGCGGGGACGAATCCCCCCAAGGGTATCGTGGTCACCTACTACGTGAAGCAAAAGCCGGATGGCCCTGTGACGCTTACTTTTATGGATTCTAAAGGGCAGGTAATCAAACAATTCAGCAGCGAAGCGGGCGGACGGCTCGGCCCGCGGGTGGAAACGGCGGCGGGAACGGACGAATTCGTTTGGGATATGACCTATCCCAGTCCGCGCGAAGTACCCGTCGGGCCATTTCTGCCTCTCGAATGGGCCCGCGCGCGCGCTCCGATTGCCGTACCGGGGACGTATAAGGTGCGGCTTAGCGTCGGCGGGCAGAATTACGAGCAAAGCTTTGAGATACGGAAGGACCCCCGGATCAAAGCGACGCAGCAGGATCTGCAGGCGCAGTTCGACCTGATGATCAAGATCAACGATGAGGTCACCGTCGTCACCGACGGCGTCGACCGGATCCATCAGATCCGCCGACAGGTGGATGCGGCCGTCAGCCAGGTGCAGGGCCGGGCGGCCGTCACGGAAGCGGCGAAGCAATTGGATGACACGCTCACCGGCATCGAGGGCCACTTGACCCGGCTCATTAACCCCACCGATTCGATGATGGTGCCTCCGAAGACGCTCAATATCCGCTTGGCGGAATTGACGACGGTGGTCGAGAGCGCGGACGCCGCGCCGACCCAGCAATCCTACGACGTCTTTAAGTATCTCTCCGGGCAGGCGAACAACGAGCTGGTGCAGCTCAAAGCCGTCGAACAGCAGCAGCTACCGTCGTTTCTGAAGTTAGCCGGCAGTTCCGCAGCTCCGGAGCGGTAGAGCGATGGAGCCCTGGCGCGCCCCGGTGGTTCCGCAAAGGTCGCGAGCGCGGCGCTGCCCGGCGAAGCGGTCAGCGAAGCGCGGCAAAACGTGTTTATGTCCATTATGGCGTTCAAAACGAGAGGTGCATTGATAATGAAGTCGAAATGGGTGTTCGGGGTGCTTGGTCTGGTTGTTGCGACGGGTCTGCTGTGCGCCGCAAGCGGCATGAAATCCGGGCAGGCGGCGACGTATCCCACGGACGTGAACGCGGATTTCATTCAGGGGCTGCGCTGGCGGTCGATTGGGCCGCCCCGGGGCGGCCGCGTCCCGGCCGTTGCCGGCGACCCGAAGAACTCTCTGATTTCTTATATGGGCACCGAGGGCGGCGGCGTGTGGAAGACCTACGACGCGGGCACCTATTGGCAGAATATTTCGGATCCCTATTTCAAGACGGCATCGATCGGCGCGATCGCCGTGGCGCCGTCGGACCCGAACGTGATCTACGTGGGCTCGGGCGAGACGTCCCAGCACGTGGATATTCAGGATGGCGACGGGGTGTACAAATCCACCGACGGGGGCGAAACCTGGGTGAACGTGGGGCTGCAGGCCACGCACCATATCGCCAAAATCGTTGTTTCGCCGAGCGATCCGGACCTGGTGTACGTAGCGGCGTTCGGACATGAATTCGCACCGAATCCCGAACGGGGCGTCTACCGGTCCAAGGACGGCGGCAAGACGTGGGAAAAGATCCTATACGTCAGCGACCGTGCCGGCGCGGTGGATCTCTCGATGGATTCCTCGAAACCGGATGTGATCTACGCCGCGATGTGGCAGTTTGTGCGCCACCCCTGGGAAGACGCGAGCGGGGGCCCCGGCAGCGGCCTCTACAAGACGACCGACGGCGGCGACCACTGGACGAACATCAGCCACAATCCGGGCCTGCCGGAGGGAATTTTAGGGAAAATCGGCGTTTCCATTTCCGATTCGCGGCCTAGTCGGGTGTACGCAGTCGTCGAAGCGACGCACGGCGGCCTGTTCCGCTCCGACGATAGCGGCGCCACTTGGCATTTCATGAACGGGAAGCGGACGATCATGTACATGGCTTACTGGTACATGCACGTTATTGCTGATCCCCAGGATCCGGATACCGTCTACGTGCCCGATGTCCAGATGTTCAAATCGACCGACGGCGGCAAGACCCTCAACATCGTCTCGTACCAACATGGCGACAACCACGCCCTGTGGATCGATCCGACCAACAACAAACGCATGATCGAAGGCAACGACGGCGGCGCCATCGTCACGCTGAACGGCGGAAATTCCTGGTCGACGGAAGACAACCAACCCACGGCCGAACTTTTCAAGATGACGATCGACAACCAATACCCCTATCGCGTCTACGGCACGCAGATGGATAACAGCGCGATCAGTTGCCCCAGCGAAACCCTGGGGCCGGCGATCGAGTGGAAGGATTGCGATACGGTAGGCAGCGCCGAAAGCGGATTTATCGCCGTCCGGCCCGATAATCCCAACATCGTCTTCGCGGGCGCGATCGGCAGCTCGGGGGGCGGCGGCGGAAACCTGTACTCGTACAATCGTCTCACCGGCCAGCAGCGCATGATCACCGTGTGGCCGGAAGACCAGTATCAATCGCCGCCGATCGACGTGAAGTACCGCTTCTATTTCACCTTACCGGTGATTTTGTCTCCCGAAGATCCCAACATCCTCTACGCGGCGGCGCAGTACGTTTTCAAGTCAACGGACATGGGCACCAGTTGGCGGATCATCAGTCCGGACCTGACCAATGAAGATAAGACCCACATGATGCATTTGGCCGGTGGTCCGATCACTTCGCAGGAGTTCTCCGCGGAGTTCACCAACACGACCCTTTCCCTTGCCGCATCGCCGCTGAAGGCCGGCGAACTGTGGGCCGGCTCGGACGACGGTTTGGTCCACTATTCCCCCGACGGCGGCAAGACGTGGCTGGATCGTTCGCCGAAGGATCTGCCGGAGTGGACGGGCATCTATTCGATCGAGGTGTCCTCGCGCAATCCAGGCACGGTCTACATCGCTCCCAACCGCTTTGCACTGGCCGACCACACTCCTTATTTCGAAAAGACCACCGACTACGGCAAGACGTGGCACCGGATCGACAGCGGCATTCCGGATGGCGACTACGCCTGGGTGATTCGTGAGGACCCGGTGCGGGTAGGTTTGCTGTATGCGGGAACCGAACACGGCGTATTCATCAGCTTTGATGACGGCGCGCATTGGCAATCGTTGCGGCGCAACATGCCGGTGGTCGCGGTTCGCGACATGAAGGTGAAGGGCAACGATCTGATCGCCGCCACGTATGGCCGGGCGTTCTGGATTTTCGACGACCTCGACGTGTTGCGGCAAATCACCCCGGAAGTCACCGACTCTTCCGTGCACCTGTTCGCCGTGCCGCAGACCTACCGGCTGGGGGGCGGGGGCTTCGGCGGCGGGGCGTTTGGT
>DATLQY010000006.1:0-3484 GCA_035534975.1 Pirellulales bacterium | reverse complement strand
CCGAGTCTCCTGCTTAACAGCTCATAAACTCCTCCCACTTGGGGCGAATCGCACTTCCGTACACGTCTGCCGCCTCCCTCCGCGCGCCAACTCGAGCCCGCGCCGGCCGAAATCCGTGAACGGTTACCTTCCAAGATTGCGGCCGGGCGGCTCCTGCAGGCCAGTGGTCCCAAACGGGAGAGAAGTCGAAGTCGCGAAAGATCATCCCGAATGATTCGCTGATCGGGGCTGGAGCGGCTCCTTCCGCCCATTCGAAGTCACATGGGTACTCCCGGCAGCCCAGGTATGGGCGATGGAAGCACTGCCCCGCTTTCACCCGTCGTTCAAACATGCCTTGGTACTTTGCTATCAGAAACGGCTCGCCAAGCCGCTGCACGGGATCGGGCACTTCGATGGCGGCTTCGATAAGATACTCCAAGTGACCGTCAGGTTCCTCACCTCGGAGGATCAGACTGTTGCGCTGCGTCTTGACGCTGTCCGTGTCGCTGATGTCGTATCCCGAATAGCCATGGGCTCCGTAGCCGAGTTCGTTCCGCAGGATCGGAACAAGGAAACCCTTCTTGACGATCCCGATCCGAAGCACATGCCACCGGAAGCCGACCCTGCGGTGGCGCTTCGACGCCTCGGGCTTTTCGATCGGCTTCATCAGAATAGCTTCCAGCACGCCACGCGCCGCGGAGGGGGTCATTACGGGGTAGCTAACTCGTTCGACGTGGAACTCGGGCCGCGTAAAGCACGCCCAGGGGCCACGGACGCGGATCCTCAACGGTTGATTGCTGATCATGCCATGTAGTCCTCCGGGCCAAACTCTTGGATGCCCACTCCGTCCAGACCAGTGAGGTACTTGCCTGTCCATAGATACAGGCCACAATCCGGATCGAATGCCGGAACAAGGTAATCGCTGAACGGCGGTCGATCCCGACTGCTGTGCAGCAAGTTGATCAGGAAAGGCTGAAGGCGTCGCCAGTCGTCGCGCAGGAAGAACCCACGCCCCTTAGCCGTGTCATAAATGGCCCCCGCATCCGTTGGGGAATCCGCCGCCTCGCCGGTGCGCCGCTGGCTCAGCACTAGCACGGGGAATGTGTTGTCTTCGATAAACTTGAAGAGCGAATCCACCTGCTCGAAGTGAAGCTGGGCTCGCTCCTTCTGGATCGCACACTCGTCGGGGACGGTGAGCTGGTACAGCAACCGGAAGTAGTCGCTGAATGAATCCGGGTCGTGCGGGTTGGCACGACCCAAACGCCGCAGCAGGTCAGTCTGTGAGCTAGCCGTTTGGTAGAGGCCGTTCGGAATCCGGGCTTCGGCTGGTCGAAAAACGTGGACCACTCGCGGCGCCGCGGAAGCCGCGCATTCTGGCTGGGTCATGTGGTGCTAAGTCGCATGGCTTCAACCGTTTGCAATATGGTCCGCCGTCCCGCATGACGCGACGATCCGCGCGAGTTGGTTATTTGCGTATCCAAGCCAAACAGGGTGTAGAAAGAAGGGGAAGGGAGGCGGTGGGCAGGAAGAGGGGAGGAGGGGAACAGGGGATTGGGGGAGGTGTTCGTCGCCATTGGTTAGGTGCGAGGCGTTAGGCGTTGAGCTTTGAGAATTTGGCCTCAATTTGCCCACTAGGTGGGCACTGATCGTCGCATGGTGTCGCAGGTTGTCGATAATCGCGGTGAGCTTGCCGCGGGTGCGAGCGATTCTCGCAAACGGCGAAGGAATTCGAGTGGCTTCCGCTGCGCGGCCAGCATCGGACCCACGTTCGATTGTGGCCGTGGGCGGGGCTTCGCCGCGACAAAAAGCCGCGGAAACCGCCATAGAAAACAAAAAAACGCCTCAGGGAAAGAGGGGAGACAAAGTGATGGACGCGGGGCATGTGTATCCACAGATATCGCGAATTTCGCAGATTCGAAATCGGGGACTCGCACGGGAACCGACCGCGTTCAGTCCCCCGTTTGGCAGCAGCGGGATCCCATGCGGACAGTTGCGGACAGTTGTGTCCCCCCTACATTGGAAACGTGAAAAACCTCGCGAAGGGTGGCAGCGCAGGCCGGCGCGCGGTTCAACGACAGTTCGCTGGTACGGTTCGGCAGTCTAGAAGCACACGCTCCGAGGTTGGCCGCGAGACCGTGAGCGGGACGCCGCCGCAACAAAAAGCCGCGGAAATCGCCATAGAAAACAAAAAAACGGCTCAGACTGGGATGCCGCCAAGCGGTCTTCCGCGACCGGCGACCAGGGGCCAGGCAACGGACAAGGAATATGAACCAGGGGAAGAGGGGAGACACGTCGTCAATTGAATATTCGGAGATGCAATCTGTGAAATCCTCGTAATCTGTGGATGACCTTCCTCGTTCTCCTGCCTACTGACTCCTGACTCCTACACTCCTCGCGGCTCTTTGGCAAATTGGTTATTTATCATAGCGGCGGGACGGTTCGCCGTTGGCGCCGGGGCTGCGCCGACGGCGAGCCGCTGGGCCGGCAACCCAGATAACGTTCTCAAAACGTCTTCACCAACATCCCGCCGTCGACCACCAGCACGGCCCCGGTGATATAGCTGCCCGCCTCGCTGGCCAAGAGCAAGGCCGGACCGGCCAGTTCGCGCGGTTGGCCCCAGCGGCCGAGCGCGGTGCGGTCGGCGAAGATCTTGATCTGTTCGGCCGTGAGCACGCTGGCGGGCAGGTCGGTCAGAAACGGGCCGGGAGCGATGCAGTTGACCGTGATGTTGTACGCGCCCAGGTCGAGCGCCACACCCCGCGACAGACCGAGCAGTGCCGATTTGGTCGCCGAGTAGCAGCCGCGGCCGTCCTTCGAGACGATCCCCATCACCGACGAGATGTAAATCACGCGCCCCCAACGGCGCTCCTTCATTTGTGGCGCCAAAGCTCGTGTGAGGGCCATGCAACTCGTCAGGTTCAGCTCGACGATCCGGTCCCAATCGTCGTCGCGAATGTCGCCGATCGACTGCGGAACGTTCGACCCGGCATTGTTCACCAGGATGTCGATATGGCCCATCTTGGCCAGCGCCGATTCGGCGAGCCTGGTCACGTCGTTGCGGTCGGTCATGTCGGCGACGACGTATTCCGCCCGCTTGCCGGTCCCTTTGGCGATCTCGGCCACGGCCGCTTTCAGCTCGTTCTCGTGACGGCTGCTGACGACGACGTCGGCGCCGGCCTCGGCAAAGATGCGCGCCATCGCCAGCCCCAGGCCCTTGCTGCCGCCGGTAACCAGGGCCACGCGGCCCGACAAATTGAAAAGAGTGCCGTTCATTTGGGAAAACTCCAAGAATGACTTAAGTGGTGCTTCGAGCTTTGTAGCACCGCAGGTGCGGCGCTGTAATAACCTCACGGCAACGCCCCTGGGGCCTTGATCTTAAGCTTGCTCAATGCTGCCACTGCTAGCTTCTTGAACGGCGCCCAGGTTTGGGTTTTCAATGGTTGTTGACAGCAGCCGTTGAAGGAGGCCCAAACCATGGGTGCCACCGTCGATTGTACCACCCGCG
>DATLQY010000005.1:0-2160 GCA_035534975.1 Pirellulales bacterium | reverse complement strand
GCCGCCGTATGGCTGGCGCAAACCTGGCGCGCATTGCCTTTGCCTCTCTTGGTCTTGTGGCAAGCCTGGCGGAGCCTTTCTGACGACGTACTCGACGCCGCGGCCGTCGATGGCGCCGGCCCCCTGACGCGGTTCTGGCGGATCGCCCTGCCGCAGCGCCGGCCGGCCGTGGCCATCGCATGGCTGGTGGCCTTCGCGGCCGCGTTGGCCGAGGTCGACGCCACGTTCATCGTCCGGCCGGCGGGCGTCGAAACCTTGTCGACCTGGGTCTTCGAGCAATTGCACAACGGCCCGGAGGACGTGGTGACCAGTGTCTGCCTGGCGTTGTTTCTCGGCTTTCAGGCAATCACGTTCGCCGTCTGGCGGCTTGCGCGACGACGTGGCGTAGGTTTCTAAAGCAATCAGCCGCTTTAATGCCAAACTGAAGTGGCGTAGCGTTCTTGCGTTCTTCGAGATGTCGAAACAAGCTTCCACGATTGGCGGTGGAACGCGCCGTCCGGCGGAGTTTGGCATTGAAGTGGGTGATCGTTTTCTTATTCGTGTCATTCGGGTGATTCGTGGACAGACATGAGCGACGCCGCGGAGTACCTGCTGCGACGCGCATTGGAAACGGAGACCGGCGTCGTTCACGGAGCAAGCGGTCCACGAATCGCACGGATCACACGAATGGGGGACAAGCGTATGAATTCACTTTATTGAAAGTGAGGACGATCATGGAATTGATTTACAAGGACGAGGCGTACGCGATCATCGGTGCTTGTTTCGAGGTCTACAACGAAGTGGGTATGGTTTCCGCGAGCGGATTTACCAGGAGTGTCTCACGTTGCGGTACCGGTGCTCATGCCAGCAATTCGCGGATCGGTTCAGCGCCCATGCCAACCGCCGATGGCCGCCCCAAGCGGTCATACACGCGCGTCTCGGGACCGATGCCGAGGAGCTCGTAAACCGTGGCGCAGATCTCCGTGGTGCTGACCGGCCGGTCCTTGACGTAAGCGGCCGAGGCGTCGGAGGCCCCGACTACGGCGCCCCCCTTGATGCCGGCGCCGGCCAGCATGCTGCCGTAGCAGTAGGTCCAGTGGTCGCGGCCGGCGCTGGCATTGACGCGCGGCGTGCGGCCCATCTCGCTCGTCACCAGCACCAGCGTTTCGTCGAGCAGGCCGCGCGCTTCGAGATCCTCCAACAAGGCCGAGTAGACCTGGTCGAACACCGGCAGCTTGTTGTTCTTCAGGATCGCGAAATTGAACCGGTGCGTGTCCCAAGCGTCGGAGTCGATCAGCGTGGGCCGCTCGTACAGATCGAAGGTGACGTTGACGAAGCGCACGCCCTGCTCGATGAGCCGCCGTGCCACCAGCGCGCTGTTGCCAAAGAGCGTGTTGCCGTAGCGCTCGACGACCCGCGGCGGCTCCTTGCCCAGGTCGAAGGCGTCCCTCAGTTTCGACGCCCTCAGCAGGCCGAACGCCCGCTGCCGCAGCTCGCTGTGACGTTCGACGGCGCCCGTATTCTCCAATCGGCGGTATTCGTCGTCGATCTGCCGCAACAAGTCTTTCCGGCAATTCAAGCGATCGACGGTGATCTCGGCCGGCAAGGCGCTGTCGGAAAGGACCGGGACACCGCGCACGGTGGTCGGATTGCCGAACGCCGGTTTCTGGCCGGCGTCCATCGTCGGGACGCACTCGGTGGTGAATGCGTCGAACCGCTTGCCAAGGAAACCGCCATAAGGCCCGGCGCGCCGAAAGGTCTGGCCCCATCCAAGCCAGTTGGGCATGTAGACATAGGCGGGCAATTCGTCGGGGCCGGTGCGCTCGTTGAGGTACTCGCAGACCGAGCCCATACTCGGCGGATCGGTGTCGCGCGGGTGCTGGTCGGGTGGCGTTGCCTCGAAGCCGGTGTAGCTGGGCAGGCAGTTATGGCAGCCGGCCTTGTGGTTGAGCGAACGGATGAGCGCCGTGCGGTGCATCCAGCGGGCCGTCAGCGGCAGGTGTTCGCAAACCTGGGTGCCTGGCACGTTGGTGCTGATGGGCGCGAACTCGGTCTTGATGCCCGACGGCGCGTTGGGCTTGAGATCGTACATGTCCTGGGTGGCCGCCCCGCCGAGCAGATAAAGCAGGATCACATTCTTGGCCTTGCCCTGCCGCGCCCCGCCGGCCGCCTGGGCCGCGA
>DATLQY010000004.1:0-7453 GCA_035534975.1 Pirellulales bacterium | reverse complement strand
GCCTACGATCCGACGATCGACAGCCGCGACATGCTCAATCGCGCCGAGGAAAAGCTGCTGTACCTGCTGGAGGAAGGGGGAGCGGGCGAGCTGGCTCCCTTGCAGGACGTCTTGGCTGAGGCCCTCTCGCGGATCGACGCCCGGCTCGAAAAAGGGGGCGGCGTGGGCGGCATGCCCACCGGCTTTACCGACCTCGACAGCCTCACCGGCGGATTGCACGAAGGCGAGCTGGTGATCATCGCCGGGCGGCCCAGCATGGGGAAGACGGCCCTGGCGACGAACATCGCCGACCACGTGGCGATCGTCGGCGGACGAACGACGCTGTTCGTGAGTCTAGAAATGTCGCGGCTCGAGTTGGCCGAGCGGCTACTCTGCGGTCACGGCCGGATCAACGGCCATCGGCTGCGCAACGGACTCATCTCGCCCACTGACCGCTCGAAATTGATCCCCACTTCGAACACCATGAGCACGGCGCCCTTGTTCATCGACGACTCGCCGAGCCGCACGTTGACCGAGATCGCGGCCACTGGCCGCCGGCTCAAGAAGAAACACGAGCTGGGGCTCTTGATCATCGACTATTTGCAGTTGATCGAGCCGGACAACCCCCGCGATCCGCGGCAGGAACAGGTGGCCAAGATCGCGCGGCGGCTCAAGTCGCTGGCCCGCGAACTGAAGGTGCCGGTAGTCTGCCTGGCGCAGTTGAACCGACAGGCGGAAGTATCCAAGGACAACCGCCCGCGCTTGAACCACCTCCGGGAGAGCGGCGCCATCGAGCAGGATGCCGACGTCGTGCTGTTCGTCCACCGCGACGAATACTACCAGACCAACGACGAAGACCGCGAGCGCGTCAAGGGGCAGGCCGAGATCATCATCGCCAAGCAGCGAAACGGCCCCACCGGCGACGTCAAAGTCGCCTGGCTCGCGGATTACACCCGCTTCGAGAACCTGGCGCGGGAATCGGAGTACGATTTCAGCAACCAGTTCTAGCGTGAGGCTGATTTTTTACAGTGCAACGGAGTCGGGGACCGCGGCCAATTCCTCCTCGGCGACGATCCAGCCGCGGCAGCCGGGCGCGCGGCAACGGCAAGGGATGGCCATGTGCGCCGGCCAGGCGTAGTCGATCGTCAATTGTTCGCCCTCGTCGATCTGGTCGAGCGCCAACACGAACATCCTGCGGCCGGCGGCAACGCCCGGCCCGGCGGCGATGTCGAACCAATGAAGCTGGCAGTTCGGCTGGCAACTGTGGTTCATGAAGCGGAATGGCGGCGCGGGCTCCAGACAACGCTCGTCGCCAAGGTCCATGCAGTAGTTCGATCCGTAATCGAGATCGTCGATGACGGTGCCTTCGATTTCGCCGACGATTTCCGCGGCCTGGTAGCGGCGCCCCGCAAAGACCCCTTTGCCGACGGGCGTTCGGGCGATCCGCGGGGCTTTGGCGCCGCGTTTGCCTCGCGTGGCCACCTTATCATCGGTTGTTTGGTCAGCGAACATCGTGAGGGTTGTCTTTCGTTTCAAGCCCGCGTCAAGCTGGTTGAACGGCGTTCCCTAGCACCGCGACGGGTCGGACAGCTTAGCACACCAGCCCGCCGTCGGACAGTGCGCTGCTTGTAGAGCCGGTTCGGCGCCCGGCGGTTGGGAGGGATAGGGCGGGTTACGACGGTTTCTGTAGCGAACGCCCTCCGTGGCGCTCCGTGGGATGGATGAGCCAAGCCGGGCTTTCACGCGGACGGCGTGCCTCCGGCAAACTTCGCTCGGGCCCAATCTTGGAAGGCCGCGACGCGGGCCGTTTCGTTCTCGCCGAGCCCGGCGGGCAAAAACGGCGTCAGGTCGGCGACGCGCAGAAACGGAAGATTGGGGCTGAACTCGCGCTCGATGTATTCGCCCGTCGCGGTCCGCTCATAGGCGCGAAGCACACTGCGTTTGAACCGCCAGACTTCCGGCACACCCGCGCTTCCGTAGAGGTGCATTCGCCGCGTGGCGCTGCGGCTGACTTCGATCTCGACGACCAGATCGGGCGGCGGATCGACTTCCAGATCGAAATCCAGTTGACCTCGCACGCGCTCCTCGTTGCGGATGTAATAGCATTCGTCAGCTTCGAACGCCTTCTTCAACCTCGGCTGCTTCCAAGTCGTCTCGCCCAGACTGTAGATTGGAATGCGCAGATCCAAGGTCAGTAGCTCGATCAATCGCCCGGTCCGCTTCTTGACTCGTTCGTGTTTGGATGACGGCGACATCAGCTCAAGTCTCCCTCGGTCGTATGTCATCCGCACGTGCCAGTTGTCTTGAACGTCGCGCAGCGCCTCGTACAGCTCCCATGGAATGCCGTGGAGCACCATCCGGTCGCGCGGGGCGGCCTTCGTTCGTTTGGGGACCGTTGCCATGACCTTATTATAACGCGCGAGCCACCCTACCGGAAAGCCGGACGATCTCTATTGAGGACTTTCCTCTGTTTCCGCATTTGGCACTTCCAGCCCGAGCGTCGTTTGCCGCTCGGCGGGCCTCGGACGAGGCCTCGATTGCCGCGTCTGTTTGCCGTTGGCGGTCGATGGGGCGCTGGTGAGCGGGTTTTCCGGGCCGTCGAGCGGCTGGCCGACGACAACCCCGTCGAGCCGTGACTGGATCTTCTTCACGTATTCCATCGAAAGCTCGAACCCAATCCAGCGCCGCGCGAGTTTCTTGGCCACCACCAGCGTCGTGCCGCTGCCACCGAACGGGTCAAGCACCAGGTCGCCTTCGTTCGAACTGGCGCGGATGATCCGCCCCAAGAGCTGTTCGGGCATTTGGCAACCGTGGAAGCCCGCCCGCTCCTTGAACGTGCCGGCCACACGCGAGAAGTACCACGTGTCCTGGTCGTCGCTGAAGCCGTCGGGCACGTCCTGCGGCCGGAGAATCCACGTGTCATCGGGAAGTCGCCCGTCGGGATTGGCCCGAGTGTCGGCGTAGACCAACTGCCGGGCCGATGGGACGCGAATTGCCGGCTCCTTGCAGTTGAACGTGAAGTGCTTGCGGTCCTTCACGAAATGAAAGAGATGCACGTGCGAGCGACTGAATTTGCGGGTGCAATTCACGCCGAACGTGTAGTACCAGATGACCCAACTCCGGCAAGTGAGCTTGAGGTCGTTCTGGGCGATCAGCTTCAGTTCGGCCGCGTATTCGTCGCCGATGGCCAGCCAGAACGTGCCCGTGGACGAAAGGGCCCGCGAAATACCGCCCATCCATTGCCGCGACCACTCGAGATAATGATCGTAGGGCTTGCGGTCGTCGTAAACGTCGTATTCGTAGCCGATATTAAATGGAGGATCGGCAAAGGCCAGATCGACCGAGCCGACGTCGAGCTGCGCAAGCCGCTCGATGCAATCGCCCTGGTAAAGTGCGTTGGGAGCCGGTGCCACGGACAGAACCTCCTTGTACGACGACGTGGCTTCGGTTAGCCTCGGTGCAAGCCGTCGAAACCGAGATATTTGTACCATGAAATTCGCAATCTGCAACGAGACCTTCCTCGATTGGCCGTTCGACAAGGCATTCGCCTTTGCTCATGATTGCGGCTACACGGGAATCGAGATCGCTCCCTTCACCATCGATACCGACGTTCGGCGGATTTCGCCCCAGCGGCGGGCTGAGGTCCGGCGGCAGGCCGACGGCGCCGGCCTCGAGGTCATCGGCCTGCACTGGCTGCTGGCCAAGACCGAAGGCTTCCACGTCACGACCGCCGACGCGGCCGTCCGCCGCGCGACCGCCGAGTACGTCGTCGAACTGGCCCGGCTTTGCCGCGACCTGGGTGGCTCGCTCCTGGTCTTCGGTTCACCCGCGCAGCGCAACCTGCCGCCGGGTGTGAGCCACGCCGAGGGTATGGACCATGCCGCCGAAGTGTTCCGGCGGGCCATGCCGGCGCTGGAGGAATTGGATGTCACGCTGGCCATCGAGCCGTTGGGTCCCGCGGAGGGCAATTTTTTGCTCGCGGCGGCCGACGGCGTGCGCCTGGTGGAAATGATCGGCTCGTCGCACTGCCGGCTGCACCTCGATTGCAAGGCCATGTCGACCGAGCCGACACCCATTGCGGACATCATCCGCCGCTCGGCGCCGTGGCTGGTACATTTTCACGCCAACGACGCGAACAAGCTCGGACCCGGCTTCGGCCCGCTCGATTTCGTCCCCATCTTCGAGGCCCTGGGGCAAATCGACTATCGCGGCTGGGTCTCCGTCGAGGTCTTCGACTACACACCGGGCGTCGAGCGGCTGGCGCGCGAGAGCATCGACTACATGCACGAGTGCCTGGGTAGGTTGGGCTTTCCAGCCTGACGGAACGTGGGGCAGGTTTCCAACCTGCCATAAGCAGAACGGAAACCTGCCCCACGGTTAGGCTTTCCAGCGCGACGTAGAACGGAATTCATTCCGTTTCCCCGTCGCCAAGCTTTCGACAACGCCAACGGAATGAATTCCGTTCTACGAACATCGCCGCCACGCCGTGCAAGGTCACCGGGACGCAGAGCGTCCGCGTAGACGTTCGGGGCACCCGCGCAGTGGGTCGGCGGAGCGTGGGAACGAGGAAACCCGTCTGCCTGGAAAGGCTAACCTACTTCTTCCGTTTGTCCCAGACCTCGGGATTCAACAAGTGCGGGGGACGTTCGCCGCGGAGCACCTGGAGTACTTGCGCGATGGCCCCTTCCCACACGCGGCGGCGTCCTTCGGCCGTGGCACCGCCGACGTGCGGCGTGGCGATCACATCGCCGCGGGCCAGAAGCGGATGGTCCGGCGGCGGCGGTTCCGGATCGAAGACATCGAGCCCGGCCCCTGCCAGCCGGCCACTTTCCAAGGCGGCCAATAGCGCCGACTCGTCGACCAGGCCGCCGCGGGCAGCGTTCACCAGGTACGCGCCGGGCTTCATCTGTGCAAACCGCTCGGCATTCATCATGTGCCGCGTCTGGGGCCCCATCGGCACGTGCAGCGAGACGACGTCGGAGATACCCAAGAGGCCCTCCAACGATGAGACCAACTCCACGCCCAGCTCGGCCGCGCGTGCCGGTGTCACGAATGGATCGTAGGCCGCCACGGCCATGCCCAGCGCCTTGGCCATCTGAGCGACCCGACCGCCGATCCGTCCCAGCCCGACCAGGCCAAGGCGGTGCTGGTACAGTTCCATTCCCGAGAACTCGTTCATGTAGTCCGACTTCTCGCCGCGCAGCATCGCCTGGTTCGAGCGCTTGAGCTGCTTGACGGTGGCGAGCAACAAGGCGATCGCGTGTTCCGACGTGGCGATCGTCGGGGCGTCGGGCGTGTAGCAGGCGGCGATGCCGCGCGACGTGGCATCGGCCACCGTTACGTTGTCGTAGCCGACGCCGGTGCGGGCGATCACCCGTAAACGCGGCGCGCGGTCCATTAACGCTCCGTCGTAGCGGATGCGGGCCGAGGCGATGATCGCTTCAGCCTCGGCGACGACGGCCAGCGGATTGTCGGGAGTGGCGCTGGCCGGGCCGATGGCCTCCGCCGCGCCGGCCAAAAGGTGGGCATGTTCCGGGGGAAGTGCCCGTTCGAACCAGATTTTGTGCATCGCACCAACGTAGCCGACATGGGGGAGGTTTCCAAGGGGTCGTAGGCCAGGCTTTCCCCCTGCCTGCGTCGACGTAGATCATGCCGAAGTTGAAGTGCGGGAAGGGATGGTTGGGAGTTTCACGCCGCTGGAGACGCAAGAGCTTGATGTCGCGGCGGAGCTTGCCCCGACGCCCCTCAGACGTCTGGTCGGCTCCGGCGTGGACCCCGCAGGTTCGAGCCCTGTCGGGGATAATTCTGGGCCGCGCGCGGTATAACCATGGCAAGGTATAACTCGCAAAAAAAAGCGCTCGATTTCGGACATTGCGCTCGGTTTTGATGCGCTTTGGCCAAGGTCGCCCGGCGAACCGCCTGACACCGTTATGGGGAGTGCGTCCCATACTTGGGGTAGGCTGGTCGTCGGGTGACGCGGAGAAGGCATACTTCCACCTGCCTCAATCTGTGGAAATCTGTGGATCGCCAACGACTTTCTCCTTTGCGGCCTTGAGCCTTTGCGTGAGACCCCTCTGCCTCAATCTGCGCAATCTGCGGAAATCTGTGGACCGCCCTGCATTCGTCCGCCCCCACAGGTTCGAGCGCCGGCGGGCATAATTCCGGGCCGTGCGCGGTATAACCATGGCAAGGTATAACTCGCAAAAAAAAGCGCTCGATTTCGGACATTGCGCTCGGTTTTGATGCGCTTTGTCGTTGGTCGCCCGGCGAACCGCCTGACCCTGATTTCCACCGCTATGGGGAGTGTCCCGCCCGTTTGGCGATGATTCCGATGGCGTAAATGCGCCATATGGCGCATTTAGTTTACGGCACCGGTTCCAAGCCAGAAGATCGCCACAATCAAGGAACTGCCCCGCGTACCGGCGGGAACGGTCGAAAACCACGAAATACGTGCGGGCGTACGACCTGGCCGAGCGTGCCGATGACGCGCGCGGTAGGCATGAATGGCGAAGCGGATCGTCCACAGATGTCGCCGATTTCACGGAACTCGTGGGTGCCTCGTGATTAACCGGGTGCATCTTGGCACGCATCGTGACACCTTCGCCACGTTCATTGGTGATGGCCCGATTGGCTAATGCTCTACCAGACAGAGGGATCTCGCTCAGCCGGGAGAGTTGAAGTCGTCGGCGGCAGTGTTTACGATCACCTGGTTGCTTGCGAATGGCAGCCGCTGTCCAGCCGACAGACTTGTTTCCGCTGCAAGCTTTCGCCGTTTTCTCCCACGCTGACCCGTGCCGTTCAACCCAGGCCGAAGCCATGTCGGATTCAATGACGATTCCTTCGCCAGGGCAGATTGCTCGCGTGCGGCAACGGCTCTACCTGGTCGAGGAGACGGTCCCGCCGCCGAAGGCCCGCGACAGCACGCTGGTGAAACTGTCGTGCGTCGATGACGATGCCCAAGGCCAACGATTGGAAGTTCTCTGGGAAAGGGAGATCGACCCCGAGATCCTCAGCGGTGAAGCCTGGGAGGCGATCGCCAAACGAGGCTTCGACGAACCGCGGCTGTTCGCGGCCTACTTGAACACGCTCCGTTGGAACTGCGTCACCGCGACCGACCCCAAGCTTTTTCAGTCGCCATTCCGCGCCGGCATCCGGCTCGATGCGTACCAACTGGAGCCGCTACGTAAGGCCCTGCTCATGCCCCGCGTCACGCTGATGATCGGCGACGACGTGGGGCTGGGCAAGACCATCGAGGCGGCCCTGATCGCCTGCGAGCTGCAGTTGCGGAAGAAGGTCAAGGAGATCGTCGTCTGCTGCCCGCCCTCGATGCTGGTGCAGTGGCAGGAAGAGCTGGAAACGAGGTTTGGCTTGACGTTCGAAATCTTGGACAAAGACTACGTCACCAGCGTGCGGCGCCAGCGAGGCTACGGAGTGAACCCTTGGAGCACCCATACGCGGTTCTTGGTCTCACACC
>DATLQY010000003.1:0-2156 GCA_035534975.1 Pirellulales bacterium | reverse complement strand
AGCGTGGAGCCGTCGATCGGCCGACCTTGCCCGTCTGACGTGTTCTTTGCGCGGCACCCACTTTCAACCGCCGTCCCACCCGCGGCACGGTGGCACGGCAGCACCCGGTTGCGGCTCCCGGGCGCCGGCCTACAATACGAGCGACCCTTGTGTCTTTCCAAGGTGCTTCATGCCCATACTCGGTGCCCACATGTCGATTGCCGGCGGCTATCATAAGGCCGTCGAAATCGCAAAGCGCTGCGGCTGCGACTGCGTGCAGTTGTTCACCAAGAACAACAACCAATGGCGGGCCAAGCCGATCTCGGACGTGGAATCCCAGCGGTTCCGATCGGTCCTGGCCGACACCGGCGTGGGTCACCCCATCGCACACGATTCGTACCTGATCAATCTCGCCAGCCCCGACGACGTTCTCTGGCGACGCAGCATCGAGGCCTTCGTCGTCGAGCTCCGCCGTGCAGACCAATTGGGAATCGAGTACGTCGTGACCCACCCCGGCGCCTGCGTCGGCTCGAGCGAGGCCGAGGGGCTAGCCCGCGTCGCCGCCGCGCTCGACGAGATCCACCGCCAGTGCGAAGGCGTGCATGCGCGCACCCTGTTGGAAACCACGGCCGGCCAGGGAAGCTCGCTCGGCTGGCGCTTCGAACATCTTGCCGATATCATGGCCAAGGTCCGCCACGCCGATCGGCTCGGCGTTTGCGTCGACACCTGCCACATCTTCGCGGCGGGCTACCCGTTGGCCACGCGCCGCGAATACCGAGCGACGATGGCCGAGCTCGATGCCGTCGTCGGCCTCGACCGCGTGCGAGCTTTCCACCTCAACGACAGCAAACGTGAATTCGGCTCGCGCGTCGATCGCCACGCCGCGATCGGCGCGGGGCATCTGGGGACCGAGCCGTTCCGTCACCTGCTCAACGACCCGCGATTCCGCAAAGTGCCGATGTACCTGGAGACCCCAAAAGGCTTGGAAGACGGGGTGGATCTCGACGTTCGAAACCTGGCGACGCTACGCGCCTTGGTAGGACGGAGGACGCGGGCATGATGATCCCCGTGGGGCAGGTTTCCAACCTGCCATAAAAGTCCAATGGCACCTTGGAAACCTGCCCCACGAGTGGTTCGTTCGGAAAAATCCTTCGCGCGACGCGCAAAAGTTGACCGGCCCCCAAACGCCCGGTAGGATGAAGTGGTCATTGACGACAATGCCCTTTCTCGCCTCGAAGTGGCGTCTCCGATGGGACTGACGTATTTCAAGCGTTTTCGCATGGAAATCGACGTGAACGGCGTCGATCCCCGCGAACCGCGTTTGCCGTGGGGCTATGCGTGGGTAGACTGGCAACCCGAGTTGCTTCCGGCGCATGCCGAGACCAAGTACCAGAGCTTCCGCGCCGAGCTCGACGCCAACGTCTTTCCTTGCCTGGGCGAATTTGACGGTTGCGTAAGGCTGATGCAGGAGATTTGCCATAAGGATGGCTTCCTCCCAGGGGCCACCTGGTTGATCACCTACGACGACGGCGACTCGACGTTCTGCGGCACGATCCAAGGCATCCGCGACCGCACGGGGCTGGGCGCGATCCAAAATCTGGGGATCACGCCCGAACACCGTGGGCAAGGGCTCGGCACTTGCCTGTTGCTCAAGGCACTGCAAGGGTTTAGGCGGGCCGGGTTGCGGCGCGCCTTTCTGGAAGTCACCGCCCAGAACGAAGGGGCCATCAAGCTCTACCGCCGACTCGGTTTCTCGAAGGCGCGCACGGTTTACAAGGCCGTCGAAGTCACCCCGTTCGCGCTACGCTGATTCGGTCAAGCCCGGTCGACATTCACGACCCTCATCGTCCGATGCGCCGGACGGCGGAGCCTTGCCACCGGCAGGCAGTAAGACTAGCCTATATGGCACGCGGCCGAAAATGAGACAATCGGTGGGACAAGCTCGCCTTTGGAGGGATACCCGCGCAGCGGGTCTCCCGGCCCACTATCGTCGGGCAATGGTGGGCCGGCGCCCGCTCCGCGGTCTTGTCCCACCCTACGTGCTGATGGCGTCATCGAATGGTAACGGGAAACGGAATGAATTCCGTTCTACGTCATGTCACGTGTCGTACTGGCCATGTCGGGAGGGGTGGATAGCAGTGTCGCCGCGCACCTGCTGCGCGCCGCGGGTCACGAAG
>DATLQY010000002.1:0-5680 GCA_035534975.1 Pirellulales bacterium | reverse complement strand
GCTATCCCGTATTGTTCATGGACCAAGGAGGAACGGGCGCAGAGTGCTGTAGCAGAATTCGCAAGAATTCAAGCGTAACTCGCGTCCACGGCCAGACTTCTTGCGAAGCCAGCTACGGGACCATGAATAATCCGGGTTAGCCATCAAACTTCCCGCTCCTGCCGGGCAAGCCGGCGAGGGGGCGATCGAACCATCACGACTTGTGTAGAACAACGAGGGACAGCTCCGGCGCCACGACATCTTCAATCGACGAAACAAAACTCGTTGGCGCTCAAAAGCACCTGGGAGAACTGTTCCCAGCCCGAAAGCACGCTGGTTTCGCCGCCCGCCCCCGGCGGGCTGGCGAGGAACTCGATCCCCATTTGAACTTCTTGCTCGTTGGCCGGCCGGCCGTAGACCAGGAGAAACGCGCGGCGAATGCGCGCGGCGGCGTCTGGTTCGTCCGGCGAGCCGACGACGGCCAATCGCGCCGCGAGCGCTTTCGCCTGGGCCAGCATGAAATCGCTGTTGAGCACGAACAACTGCTGCAGCGGGACGGTCGTCGAAGTCCGCCCGTCGGCGGTGATGTTCGGATCGGGAAAATCGAAGAGCCGCAAGAGCGAATCGAGGTTGTGCCGGCTGACGGCGCCGTAGAGGGTGCGACGGCGGTTCGCCGCCGCATCCAATGCCGATGGAGCCCCGCCCAGCGCCGCGTCGAGATTGCCGGACACGGCCAGAAGCGCGTCGCGCCAGGCCTCGACGTCGAGCCTGCGACGCGGAAAACGCCACAAGAGCCGGTCGTCGGGATCGAGCTCGAAAGCCCGCGCGTCGTGCGCGCTCGACTGCTGGTAAGTGGCCGAGAGCACGATCCGGCGGTGCAGCGCCTTGAGCGACCAGCCCTGCTCGATCAGGGTGTGCGCCAGATGGTCGAGCAACTCGGGGTGCGTCGGCCGCTCGCCCAGCGCGCCGAAATTGCTGGGCGTGCCGACCAGGCCACGGCCGAAATGGTGCTGCCAAAGGCGGTTGACGATCACGCGTGCCGTGAGCGGATTGTCACGGCTCGCGATGGCGCGCGCCAATTCGAGCCGGCCGCTGCCTTCGACAAATGGTTTTGGCTGCTCGGCGGATATGATCGCCGGCATTCGCCTCAGCACTTCCTCGCCCGTTATTTCCGGGCTTCCGCGGATGTGCAGCTTCATGTTGGCGGCTTTGCCCTCGGTGAGCGAGTGGGCAAAATCGTACTTTCGCGGCGCGGCTTGCTTCAACCGCTCGAGTTCCGCGCGTAAAGAGGCAACCTGCTGCTTGCCGGCTTCGTCGAGCATGGCTTCGGCCTTGTCACGGTGTACGGCCGAAGGTCCGTCGCCGGTGAACACCGCGGCGAGCAGGTCCGCTTTCGACTTTTCCAACGGAGGTTTGGCCGGTACCGGCTTGCCCGGCTCGGCCGACGCCAGCGTCTGCGCGTATTGACGCTCCAGAGAGTCGCGTTCGGCCAAGGCGTCGACGACGATCGCTTGAAACACGGCTGCCGCTGTGGCCGCCTGGGCCGCCAGCGCGGCACGCTCGTCGGCCGGTTTGTCGGCCGCCGCTTCCACCAGGTCGATCCAGCCGTCGAGAGGCGGAAGCTTGCCCTTGTTCTCGACCCTGATGAAGCGTTGCCAGCGCTCGAGGACGGGTTCGCGCAGGCGCTCGCGCTGGGCCAACTCGGCGGGCGTCTCAGCCGTCCGTCCGGCTTGCGGATAGCGAAGATCCCAACACGCGGCCAGATAGCGGGCAAGGTCGGCGGCCGTGGCTTCGGCCAAACGCGCGGCCTCGCGCTGCAAGTAATCGCGCACGCTTCGCTCTTGCGCGCCGATCCGTTCCTGCGACTGGTTATAGTCGTCGACGACGTTTTGCGGCACGAGTGGCGCTTCGCGATAGTCGGTGCCGGCGAAGACGCCGGCCAGGGCGTAATAATCGTGCTGGGTAATCGGATCGAACTTGTGGTCGTGGCAACGGGCGCAGGCGACGGTCAACCCGAGGACGCCGCGCGCCAGCGTGTCGACCCGGTCGTCGAGCTCGTCGAGCGCCGCTTTGGCGGCACAGGCGTTGTCGCTGTAATAGATCGGGCCCAAGGCGAAAAAGCCCAACGCCGTTAGCCGCCGCTGTTTGGAGCGATCGTCCGCCGGGGGGTCGTCGACAAGATCTCCGGCGATCTGCTCGAGCAGAAAACGGTCGTAGGGGAGGTCGCCATTGAACGCCTCGACGACCCAATCGCGATAGCGGAACCCATTGGGATATTGCCGGGCCTGAAACGTGTGCGCCTGGTCTTCGCCGTAGCGCGCCACGTCGAGCCAGTGGCGGGCCCAACGTTCGCCGTGGCGCGGCGACGCCAGCAAGCGGTCGACCACGCCGGCAAACGCGTCGGGCCGCGGGTCGTTGACGAAGGCCTCGACCTCGTCCACCGTCGGAGGCAGACCGATCAGGTCGAACGTCGCCCGGCGGATCAACGTGCGGAGGTCGGCCGGCGTGGCGGGCTTCAGGCCCTGCGCTTCGAGCTTTGCCAGCACGAAGGCGTCGATCGGGTCGCGTGGCCAGGCCGCGTCTCGCACGGCGGGCGGGGATGGGTTGCCAACAGGCTGGAACGACCAGAAGGCACGGTCTTCGGCCGTGATCGGTCGGCCGGGCGTGCGCATCGCCCCACGGTCGGCTTCAGCGCCGCCGTCGATAGCACCGGCGCCGGGCCACAATGCGCCTTGTTCGATCCAAAGGGCCAGGTCGGCAATTTCGGCGTCCGAAAGTTTGCCATCGGGGGGCATCTGCAATTCGCCCGTCTGCCGCACGGCGGCCAGTAGCAGGCTCGCCTCAGGCTGTTGCGCGACGACGGCCGCGCCCGATTCGCCGCCGGCCAGCAAGCCCGCGCTCGATGCCAAGCTCAGCCCGCCTTTCGTCCGCCCATTTCCGTGGCACTCGAAGCAACGGGTCACCAGCATTGGGCGAATCTTCTTTTCGAAAAACTCGATCTGTTTGGCCGTCGGCTCGGGTGCGTCGGCCGCGGAAAGCTTGTCCAAGCACGTCGCAACGACGCACATCAAAACAGCGGCGATCAGTGCCGAGCTTCGCGCGGCACGTAGCACGGAATTCATTCCGTTGCATGGCGGAAAACGGGCGATCAAGGCCGGGCTTCGCATGACCATGCTGAGGAAGGCGTTGGGTTCGAACCGATGTCGGCGGGCGGGATCGCCAAGGCTGGGAAAACCCATACTCGGCGATTGATATGATTCTAAGGTGCGAGGGGGGAGCGTGCAATCTCGTCCCAGGGCCAGAGCGGCCGCGGGATACGGCGGTACTCGTAGTTCCAGAAATCCGACGGCGCGCAGCCTGGTGCCCGCACGACCATGATCTCACTGGCATGGTCCTGGTAGGCCGCTCGAAATCCACAGGGGCTTTTCGCCACCAAGACGCTCGCGGAGTAAGGATCAAAGCCGGCCGCCTGAAAGAACTGCGGCGCGAAGTGCGGTCCGCTGCGCGATGTGATCAGCACTCGCACGTCGCCCACCGCCAGCACGGCGGAGCGACCCATGTCGATCGGCAAGTTCTTGGCCAGATGGCCGCTGAGGATGAACTTCGCGTCGAACAACCGCTCGACCTTGGCTGTGACCTCCATCGGCCGCGAGAACTCGCGATCGCGCACGCCACCCAAGGGCGTGGTCAGCTCCGCGCCTATGCCCAATCCCTCGGCGGCCGAGACCACGTCGGGGGCGACCATCGGCACCAGTGCGGGCCGCGGCCATGCGTACTTGAGCAACTCCCGCAACACCCAGTTGCTGTCGCCCGGCGCGCCGGAGGTCGTCGCATCGGCGCTGTCGCTGAGAACGACCAGCCCTTCCGACCGCTCGTGTGCGCGCCGCACGGCGGCTTCGACCGGCACCAGCTCCGGCAGGTATTCACGACGGCGACGCCAAACCTCGGCCGCCAACTCGCGGCAGTGCGTCTCGGCAATGTCGCGTCGGCCGTCGGCGACCACCACCACGCTGGTGCCAAGTTCGGGGATGTCGAGCCAGGGCTGCACCGGCGCCAGTCCGGACGCCAGGACGTCGGGAAGTTGCTCCAATGCTTGCAGCCGCCGGCGCAAGTCATAACTGACGCTGGCCGGATCCTGCGTATTGGCCGCCTCGGCGGGCACGACCATCGGCAGCTTGCAAAAGGCCGTTTGCGGCTTCGCCCCTTCGACCAGAATGCGGCGCAGCACGCGCGCCCCGCGCTGGCCAGTCTCGAAAACGTCGATGTGCGGGGCCGTATGAAACAAGACGAGCGCGTCGGCCGAAGCGGCCATCAGGGTGGTGACGTTGGCGTGCAGGTCGAGCGTGGCAACGACGGGCACCCGCGGCCCCACCGCCTCGCGGACCGAGCGGAGAATCTCACCTTCGACGTCCGACGCGCCGTCGGCGACCATCGCACCGTGGAGCGAGAGCAGCACGGCATCGACGGGCAACCGCCGCCGCAGCGGCTCGAGCAGCTCGCCACGCAGCCAGTCGAACGTCTCGCTCGTTGCCATCCCGCTGGGCCAAGCCATGAGCCGCGCCAGGCCGATGATCTCAGGCCGCTCGGGCCACGCGCGAAGCGACTGAATGAAGCCGCCCAACTCGTTCGTGTCGGCCATTTGCGACAGGATGTCGGCGCCCCTGACCACGCCGAACTGCTCGAAGTTCTCGCGCGTCGTCGGCAAGGGGTTGAACGTGTTCGACTCTTGCGAAAGCTGTCCAATGGCGAT
This sequence comes from Pirellulales bacterium, assembly GCA_035534975.1. Lineage (GTDB taxonomy): Bacteria > Planctomycetota > Planctomycetia > Pirellulales > JAICIG01 > DATKSN01. Next base: position 951 of record DATLQY010000002.1, on the reverse strand, counting down.
TTGCATGAAGGATGATGTTAACGGAAGGTCGCACTGAAAGCAAAGGTTCCCCCTAAGCGACGCCGTCACGTAAAGGACAGAAAAACTTTGCGTGTTTTTCATCGTCACCATCGTCACGCATTGTCACGGGGTTATCCCCTCGTTGTTCTATACAAGTCGCGAGTGATACACCGCCCCGTTCACGGGGCCTCCCGCGAAGCGGTCACAGCCCCGGCATTCATGCCGGAGAAAACGGGATCACATTCATTTTGTATTTAGCCCCGTTTACGGGGCTTACCATTTGCTTGGCTTAAGCCATCCTGGAAGCCCCGTGAACGGGGCTGGAAGAAAATCACGTGGGGCGGTTTGCGGACCCGGCGTAAACGCCGGGCCGAATACCCCTGCGCGGGAAGCCCCGTGAACGGGGCAAACCGGCATCCGGTCGCTACAAAAAATGTACTGACACGGATGGGTGGGAGTCTCACGCAAAGGCGCCAAGCAAGACGAAGTTCTTGGCGACTCCGCGACTTTGCGTGAGATTCTTCCTCGTCCTATATGGAAATGCGTGGATCACCTTCCTCGTTCTCCGAATTCCTCGTCCTTCAACCTCGGGTCGCACCGCTCGCGCAGGACTCTTTCGATTTCGTGCTGCAGTTCGGGCCCCTGGTGCTCGTTGGTCAACATGGCCCAAAGGCGATCGGACTCCATATTGGAGACGAGCACCGGCTGGGACTCGCCGTAACGAATCCAGACACGTTGATCGTCGGTCTGGTCACCCGCGCCCTACTGCACTGGCAATCGCTCGTCGAGCTGATCGAGCCGTTCCTCGCATTGCCGCGGACGTTCGGCGACCGCCGCGGGGTCGGAAAACTCGTTTTGAATCGAATCCTTCTCGTTTCCAGGTTCAGCACGCCGGCGCCCTTCCCGCCGCCGGGCGCTTCCAGCGTTCGAACCGGGGACGGATGGCTCCAA
>DATLQY010000001.1:0-5522 GCA_035534975.1 Pirellulales bacterium | reverse complement strand
TGCCACCGACCATCCGGGCATCATCGAGGCGCTGGTGCGGGGAATCTTCGACGGGATGGAGCAGCTCAAGGATGAGGAACAGAGGAAACACTGCGCGGAGCTGATGGCCAAAGGGTACAACATTCCCGCCGCCGACACGCTCAACATGTTCGGCGACGCCCACAGCACCAACTGGGGCGAGAATTACCAGTTCTTCATCAACCAGAACAACCCGGCCAATTTCGAGCGGATCTGGAACCAGGCCTATTACCTCTACCGCCAGGACGGGCGGATATCGAACCCGCCCGTACCATTCGACCGCGTGATGGACGACTCGGTGATCGCCAAACTGGGCAAGGAAGAGAAGTACCGCTCGCAAAAGGATGAGTACCGCGTCAAGTTCACACCGCAGGCCGCCGCCCAGACGAAAGCCGAATTGGACGAAGTGGTCACCAAGACGATCGTCATCCATTTCTTTCCCAATAGTTGGGACCTGGCAAAGAAAGTCACGCACAACGTGAATGGAAAGGACGTCGAAGAGATGTACGATCCGAACGTCGATTTCGTGCTCAAGGACGTCGCGGGGCTGGCCGGCCAGTTCGGCGCGGCGCGCATCGTCATCGAGGGCCACACCGACGCCTCGATGCAAGGCAAAGTGACCGCCGACCTGGTCAAGGAGCTGTCGCTGAACCGGGCCAACGCCGTCAAGGAGGCACTGGTCGAACAGTACAATCTCGACCCGAACCAGTTCGGGGTCGAAGGCGTCGGTTGGGACCGCCCTGCGGACCCCAACGACGTCGAGAACCACGCGAAGAACCGCCGCGTCGAGATCCGTGTCTTTTCAGCCGAGAAGGCGGGGGCGTGACACGGTGTTCGGCTTGCGGAGGCAAATTCCCATTTGGCTGGCTGCCTTGTGTGCCGCCGTTTGCGTGGCGATGACCCTCGGCGTTTGGTGGTGCGTGACCCGCGGCGAAGCTGAGGAGCGCGTCTATGGTCCTTTGATTCTGCCCAGCCCGACGGAGACCTTCGGGGAGTTTCAGGGCCTTTGGGTCGACGGCAACCTCCCGGCCAACACGTGGGTCAGCCTTCGCCGGGTCGTGCTTGGTTTCAGCCTGGCCGCGCTGGTGGGGGTGCCGATCGGCGTGCTCTGCGGCTGCTTTCCTTCAATCAACGCATTCTTTTCGCCGCTCACGGTGTTCGGGCGCAATGAGCCGATGGCGGCGCTCATTCCGCTGACGTTCGCGTTGTTCGGCGCCACGACCGAGCGGCAGAAGTACATGTTCATCTTTCTCGCCTGCGTCGCCTTCGTGATTTCCGACACGGCCGGGGCGGTCCGCGAGGTGGGAAGCCAGTACATCGACACGGCCTTTACGCTCGGCGCAAACCGGCGGCAAGTGGTCCTCAAGGTGCTGTTTCCGCTGGCGCTTCCCACGATCTTCAATTCGCTGCGGGTGTTATTCGGACTGGCCTTTGGTTACATCATGCTCGCGGAGCTCGTCACCGTCGGCGGGAAGGTCGGGGGCCTGGGACAAATCATCCTGCTGGCGCAGCGTCGTGGACACCCGGCGCACATCTTGTTGATCTTGATGATCATTCCCATCGTGGCTTTGGCGATCGACCGCTTGCTGTACCTCGTCCAAACGCAGTTGTTCCCCCATCGCTACGGTGGGCGCGGTTATCTCTTACGCTGTGTTCAGACGGCGCTGCGCGGTTGGGAAGACCTGAAGCGGCTGTTCTTCACCGCGGCCAGCGCCGATAGTTTCCCCGCACCGAGACCCAAGCCGAAGCCGATGCAATGAGCCAGCCGTCCGCCGCCATCTCGCCTTCGGCGGAAAGTTCCGCCGCACATGCGACTCCCGTCGGCATGGGCCAGGTCCTGGACAAAGTGCGCAGTCCCGGCGAAATCGAGCGCCCCTCGGTCGTCGAGTTCAAGCAAGTCACCAAGACCTACAACGCGGGCGGCGCCAACGCCTACACGGCGATCAAGAACGTCACCTTTGTCGTCGAAGACCTCAAAGACAAGGGCGAGTTCATCTGCGTGTTGGGTCCCAGCGGCTGCGGCAAGAGCACGATCCTGCGGCTGATCGCCGGGCTTCAGCCGCAGCACCCGGCCACCAGCGGTGAAATTCTGGTGTTGGGAAGGCCCGTCGAGCGGCCGGGACCCGACCGCGGCATGGTGTTTCAGGACTACACCAGTTTCGACCACCGCACCGTGCTCGACAACGTCACCTTCGGCCTGGAATGCCTCGGCGTGCCGCGCCGCGAACGCTACGAGCTGGGCCGGCAATGGATCGAGCATGTCGGCCTGAACGTCGCCAAGGACCAGGACAAGTACCCGCACGAGCTATCGGGCGGTATGCGGCAGCGTGTCGCGATCGCGCGCACGTTGGCCCTGCGCCCGCGGATCATTCTCATGGACGAGCCATTCGGAGCGCTCGACCCGCACACGCGGATGAACATGCAGGATCTCCTGGTCGGGCTATGGCGTGAGGTCGAAGCCACCGTGTTCTTCGTGACCCATTCGATCGAAGAGGCCGTGTTTCTGGGTGATCGGGTTTACGTACTCAGCAACGCGCCGGGCACGGTGCTCAAGGAGCTCAAGGTCGAGCCGGCCGACCGGCCCAGCCAGGAAATGCAGAAGGAACCGCGGTTCCAGGAGACCGTTTGTTACATCCGCGACCTGATCGGCCAACTGGAAGAGAGCCAGCGGGCGGAGGCCGGGAATTAAAAGTTCGGGGCACCCGCGCAGTGGGTCGGCGGAGCGTGGGAACGAGGTACAACGGCCACCACTCACCACTCACCACTAACCACTCACCTTTACCGTGGCCCTAGGCAAGTACCTCCGAGCGGCATTCACGTACCACTGGAACCTGCTGGGGTTCCTGGGTGGGCTGGGCTTTGCAGCGCTCAGCGGCTACCCCGACGTCGTCGGGCCCTTCGTGCTGGCGGCTGAAGCCGCCTATCTGGGAATGTTGGGAACACACCCCAAGTTTCAAAGCTACGTCGACGCGCAAGCGGCCAGGTTTGCCCGCACGAAGGAGTCGGCCAGCGCCGAGGAGACGCTTCGTGAGATCGTCGAATCGTTGCCCAAGGAATCGATTCAGCGATTCAAGGTGCTCCGCGAGCGTTGCCTCGAACTGCGTCAGATCGCGCGGGACCTGAAGACCACCGGCAACGCCGAGACCGGCCTGCCGCTGGACGACTTCCAAATGGCCGGACTCGACAAACTGCTTTGGATCTACCTCCGCCTGCTCTACACCCAGTACGCCCTGGGGAGGTTCCTCAAGCGAACCAAGGAAGAAGCGATCCAGGCCGACGTGACCGAGCTTGAGGAGCGGCTCAAACGGGCCGACATGGAGCCGGACGCCGCGCAGCGCGACAAAATAAAGAAAACGCTTCAGGACAACCTCGAGACCTGCCGCGACCGCCTCGGCAACTTCCAGAAAGCGCGGGGCAACTTCGAGCTTCTGGAGTTGGAGATCGACCGCTTGGAGAACAAGATCCAGTCGCTCAGCGAGCTGGCCGTCAACCGGCAGGAGCCGGATTTCATTTCCGGGCAAGTCGACCACGTCGCATCGAGCATGGTCGACACCGAGCGGACGATGAACGACCTGCAATTCGCGACCGGGTTGCAGCCGCTGGATGAGGCCGTGCCCTCGCTCTTGGAGCGGGCGACGGTCAAGTCGCGGCGATGAAGGCTTAGGGTTGCCGGTTTCTGATTTTTCGCGGTTGTCCGCGTGGCTCATTGCCGGTGTCGGCGTTGGCAACCCGTTACCTTAGTTGATTTTCCTCTTACGATGCTTGATCCATCGTCACGTGCGTATCGTAGCACAGATAGTCGGGGGTCTGCAGGACGAGGCCCCGGGGACCAATAGCCTGTCGCGGCCAGGCCGTCGCGTTGAGGCGACTCGGTTACTACGCCGAACCAACCGGTGGCGGCGGCTCCTGCCGTTCGACGTCGGTCCGCGGGGCAACGCGCACCCGCGCTCGGCATGCGTGGCCGCCGCGGCTCAGATCTCGCGGCGTTCCACCAATCCTGAAGCCAAGTCCAGGCTTCGGCGGACACCTGCACGGCGGGCTGACGCCCTTGTGCTGTCCGCCAGCGCCTGGCCTTTATCACACGCGCTGCCATCGGAACCCTGTCTTCGGCAGGGCGGCGGCGATTCTGGTCCTGGACGTTGTGGCACGGTAACGGGTACAATCATGGCCAACCCACGGGACTGCGGCCGGCCGGCAATCGTGTGCCGGGCGGCGTCGCCCCACGTAGCATTCCGAGAAACGCACACATGGCCGAAGGTACGATCAAGAAATTGACTGACAAGGGTTTTGGTTTCATCAGCACGGGCGGTCCGAAAGACCTGTTTTTCCATTCGAAAGCACTGCAAGGCGTTCGTTTCGACGAGTTGCGTGAGGGCCAAAAGGTGTCTTTTACGGAAGGCCAGGGGCCGAAGGGTCCGTGTGCCGAGAACGTCAAGCTGGTGTAGCTGGAGCGGGAGCTGGTCTAGCTCCGCGCGAGGAAGGCGGCACCGACGATTGGGACCTGGAGGATCGAACGATGACCTCGCAAAAACGGGCGACCACGGACCATCCGCTTCACGAGCTGCTGGCGAGGCGTTGGAGCCCGTACGCCTTTGCCGACCGCCCCGTACCGGACGACGATCTCCGCTCGCTGTTCGAGGCGGCACGCTGGGCGGCGTCGTCGTACAATGAGCAGCCTTGGAGCTACATCGTGGCGACGAAGGTCGATGGCGCCGAGTTCGAACGCCTGCTTTCATGTCTCGTCGAGCCCAATCAAGCCTGGGCCAAGGCCGCACCCGCCCTCGCCCTTGGCTGCACTAACCTGGTATTCGCGCTCAACGGCAAGGCTAACGCCGCCGCCGTGCATGATCTTGGCCTGGCCAGCGCCAACTTGACGTTGGAAGCGACGGCCCGCGGGCTTTACGTCCACCAGATGATCGGCATTTTGCCCGACAAGGCCCGCGAACTGTACCGCATCCCCGACGGCGTGCAACCCACCACCGGATTGGCGATCGGTTATGCGGCCGACCCCAATGAACTCGACGAGAAGTACCGCCAACGCGACGTTGCGCCCCGGACGCGAAAATCTCTGGCCGAGTTCGTATTCGGCGGGGAATGGGGAACGACGTCGAACCTGGTGCGCCCCCGCTGAATCTGTAGGGTGGGACTGGCGTGCGCGAAATCGGCAGTTTTCGACGACGAGAACGGCTCTGAGATCATCTCAGAATTGTTCCATTCGCCATATTTCCGCCACCGCCGGGCTCGCCCCGGTGGAGCGATGATTGAATGCTAGCAGTGCCGGCCGAATGCGCGGAGAAATGGTTGCGATCAACATTCGACTCTAGCTGTCAATCAGCGCTCGACGGAGGCAAGCTCCGTCGTGGCGGAACGAGAACAGGATAAAGTCTGACGTCTGGCGACCCCCGATTTTGCCAGGGTGGGACAAGATCGCCTTAGGCGAGCGCCGGCCCACCATTGCCGCGCGCGGGCCTGGTGTTCTATGGCAGGTTGGAAACCTGCCCCAC